>WTGR01000291.1 GCA_011523485.1 Acidobacteriota bacterium | reverse complement strand
GCCCGGCGGCGGAGCCGTCCCTCCTCGGGTCCGCGACGCCGATCAACTCGCCGGAGCGGTGGTCGCGCAGCACCATCTGCACGCATCCCATGTAGAAGCTGTACGCCTCGCGCGGGACGACCTCGAAGCCGTGCGTGCGCAGCCGGGCCGGAACGTCGTCGCGAATCCGGGAGGCCTCCAGCGACACCTTCCCGTCCAGCGAGCAGTGGAGACGCGGCGCCTCCACGGCGGCGAAGGGCGAGGAATGCCGCAGGCGGAGCAGGACCTGGAGGATGGACGGCGCGATCCGTTCGCTGCCGGGCGATCCGATCGCAAGCCACGGCCGGCGACCCCGGAAAATCACCGTGGGCGCGACGCTGGCCCAGGGCACGGCATTGGGCCTCATGTAGTAGGGATGCGAGGCATCGCCGTATTCGAACGCATTCATGTAGTTGTTGTAGAGGAACCCGAGATCGGGAGAGGCGCAACAGGAGCCGTAGACGTTCTCGATCGACTGCGTCAGCGCGACGACGTTGCCGGCCCCGTCCATGACCGTCAGATGCGTGGTCTCGCCCCGGCTCTGTATCCTCCGGCTGATTCTCTTGGCAAGCCGCTTGGCATACTCGGGCTGGAGCATCTCCCGATCCGAGACCTGGGAATAGAAGTTGGGGTCGTAAGGGCGGTCCTGCCGGTCGAGGGAGGCGCGCCGGATCGTCTCCGCCAGGAACACGGCGCCGAGCGGTGTGTCGGGATCGGCGGCGCGCTCGGGCAGGTTCTGGTAGACGTTCAGCATCTGCACGAGCATGCGCCCGGCACCGGGCGGGGGCATGGTGAACACGCGGCTCGATTCGAAGCGGGCGGTGAGCGGGCGGCGCTCGATCGGATAGGGGATCTGGGCCAGATCGTCCTTCTGGATCAGGCCGTCGTTGGCCTCCATGTCCTTGTGGATCAGCTCGGCCGTCTCGCCCTGGTAGAACTCCTCCACGCCCTGTCCCGCGACGCGATCGAGGGTTCGCGCCAGCGTGGGCTGGCGAAGTGTCCGCCCCGTCCGCAAGGACCTGCCGTTCTCCAGGAAGAAAGGTGCAGCCGTCCCTTCGATGAGGCGCCGCCGCTCCCGCTGCGTCAGCGAATGTTGCAGGGCGCTGACCTGGTAGCCCTCCTGCGCGAGCTCGATGGCGGGCTCGAAGACCTTCGACCAGCCAAGGCGGCCATAGGTGTCCGACGCGTAGTGGTAGGTCGCGAGCGAGCTCGGCACCGTAGATGCGCGATAGCCGCGGCGGACCTCGCGCCGGCGGTCCGAGAACACCTCCGAGACCGCGCGATTGGGGGCGCGGGACGATCCGTCGAGGGCGAAGGTGCGCTTGGGCTCCGCCAGGTGGACGAGCATCATGGTCTGCCCGCCGATCCCCGACGCGGCGGGCTCGCAGACGCCGAGCGCCAGAGCCGCGGCGACGGCGGCATCCACCGCGTTGCCTCCCTCCTCCAGCATGCGTGCGCCCGCGCGGGTGGCGCAGTGATGCTGGGTCGCGACCATCCCCTTGCGGGAGACCGCAATCCGCTGCGGTTCAGGGACTTCAGCGTCCCGCGATAGCCGACTGACGCGCCTGCCACGGGCGACCTTGTTGGCTTCGCCGGCTGCGCTCCGATCGGCGTTCAACGCGAGTGCTCCTACTGCGACTTGCTCAGGAAGGCGGCAAGCAAGAGCGCCCGTTGTACGAGACTGACGCGCTGCACCGCCTCCTTGGAGGTGTCCCGGTCGCGGCAGACCGGGCCGAAGCCGCACACGCAGCCCACTTTGGCCGGGACGAGGCCTGCGACCGACGGCCACACCGAGGAGTGATGGCCCACGGGAAGCTGGAGCTCCCGCGACACGTCTTCGATCGCCTTCGCCAAGCGCAATCCCTGCGCCCGTTCCTTCATCGGCGGGCGATCCGAGAGCAGGGTCAGCTTCCACCGCCGCCCCCTGCTGCCCAGGATTTCCTTCATCCGCCGCTCGACCCGCTCCGCATCGTCCACGTCGAAGTAGGCGACCATGATCGTGGCGGAGACCCGGTGCGGCGCCATCATCGGGTGTCTCTCGGGCTCTATGTCCAGCACCTCGACGGCGAGCCGATCCTTCGACGACGTCATCCGCGTCATTTCATCGAGCTTGCCCCAGGTCCAGCGCAGCACGGGCATCCGCCTGGTGCGCTGGCCCGGCCGCAGCGGCTCTCCCTCGACGGAGAGGCGATAGCGCCGCGCGCCGCGCCGGTTCGTCACGAGGTCGCCGGCCTCACTCACCGGACCGAGGACAATGACGCGTTTCGCCTTTGCCGCCGCCGCCCGGATGAGCTGCGTGCTGTGCAGCGCGCTCCTGCCCTCGTCGGTGTAGAGCAACACGGCGAGGGGGGTCCGGCTGAGCCTGCGGATGCGCCGCATGGCGCGCAGCCCATACTCCAGGACAACCAGCGGCGCGCGAGAGGTGCCGATCCCCTCGCCATAGACCCATTCGGGATCCCGCCGGTAGGGCTGCACGGCAACAGCGGTGTCGATCGGCGTGTCCAGGTGGGCGATCAGCAGCGTGCCGCCCTCGCTCCAACGGGAGGTCGCCCAGGTCCAGACTTCGGGACCGTCGGTCAGCTCCGGCACCTGCTTCAGGCCGAGCCCCTCGAGCATGCGGCCCGCCTTCGCAACTGCTTGCTCGATCCCCACGGGATCGTTGGTGGTGCTCGAGAGCTGCACCCAGTCCCGCAGTCGCCGTTCCAGCCCTTCCCGGTTCTGCGTGACGTACTGCAGGATCTGGCCGTTGGTGTCCTTCGCGCTCCCTTCCAGGGGTGAGACGCTGGGCGTGCCGAAGTAGCGAGCCGTCGCGATGTCCACCAGCCGGTTCACGAAGCCGGTGAAATCGAGGCCGGCATGGTCGGCGCCCACCAGGTAGGAGCCGTGCTCGCCGAGGCTCGGCAACGAATTGGCTTCGAGGACGAAGAGTTGCCCGGCGTCGTCGAGCCTCATGTCGATCCTGGCGCAGTCGTTCAGGCCCAGCACCTTGAACGTCTGGATGGCGATCTCCCTGGCCTTCTCCGTCAGTTCCTCGCCGATGGGTGCGGGACAGACCGGGCGGATCTCCCGGCCGCTACGGCCCGTCTTGTCCTCGTAGGTGTAAATCTGCACGCCGTCACCGAAGTCGAGCAACACGGGCTGAAACGCCTCCACCGGATCGTTGCCCAGGATGCCGACGTTGATCTCCCGGCCGGTGATGTACTGCTCGGCGAGAACCGGCTGGCGGAACTCGTTGAAGATGACGGATGCCGCCTCACGCAGAGCCTCCTCGTCGTCGACCACCTTGAGCCCGAAGGAGACCGCTTCGTTCTTCGGCTTCACGATCATCGGGTAGGTGAGGTCCGGCGGCAGCTCCGCGCTCGGCGTGTCGAGTACGGCGAAGTCGGGCGTGGGAACGCCGCGCTGGCGCAGCAGCATCTTGGTGACCACCTTGTCGAGCGCCAGCGAATGGCCGAGAGGGCCGGAGCCGACGTAAGGGATGCCGACCATCTCCAGAATGCTCGGCACGTGGGTGTAGCGGGCCTGCCCCTGAAGGCCGTAGGAGACGTTGAACACCATGCCAGGCCGCTCGCCCTGGACGACCTGGGGCATGAAATCCTCGAGCCGGTCGACCAGGTCCTTGTCCGCCTCCAGCGAGATGACCTGGTGGCCGCCCTTCTTCAGGGCGTCGGTAAGGCGCTTGATCGTCCGCAGGCCGATCTTCTCGCGATTCGGCATGCCGAACAGGTTGATGACGCTCTTGCTGTCACGGTTGTAGACGACCGCGATCTTCATGCTTCCCTTTCCGTTGGAGCGACTCCGGCCAGATATCAAGCTATGCCGACTTGGCGCCGAACCGCGTCATGGTCAAGATCAACTGCGCGCCGCATGGCGTGGATTTCTCGGGGTCGACCGCCGATTCGATACGATGCGGCCGCTTCGCCGCACATTCGAAAGCCTGACGGGCAAAACCGAGCATTGGCTACGCGGTGGCGTTCAAGCGGCCATCCGGCGTGCTTACTCGGCGCCGATTGGCAAGCTAACTCTTTGGCGCTGTTCAATTCCAAGCATCAACTGCGAGCGATGAATAACGGGTGACTCGGCATACCGAACGCAATACCGCGTGTAAGAATCACTTCGATTGCGATGAAGAATCGGACCAGCCTCGGATTCCCACGCGACTCAACTTTTGGAATCGAACGTTCCAGCGTCGGATTCCCGCACCTGTCATATTTGGGAATTGACCGTTGCGCCCGGTGGCGATCACTGTGAAATGCCGACAACTCGCTTCCGAGTGCCGAGAAATGACCGACTTACCCGAACCGAATCGATCGGACGCAGAAGCTGGCACGCCAGACAACGTTCGTGCTCCTGATGGGAAGGACGACGACGTTTCGGCCGACGTCTCTACGGAAGTTAAGACAGTCTCGCACGCTTCTGCTTCGCAGCCTGCCGACGTCGACTCCAGCCATGCAAGCGATCCAACCGGCGACGCGGTGAGTTCCGTGCCGTCACTGGTGCGCAAAAGGGAGACATTGGATCTCCGCTCGGTATTCGCGTGGACAAAACCGATCCTGCCAACCATGGCGGCAACGCTGGGCCTCGACCGCCTCGGTGCTCCGAACTCCGCCGATGCGGACACTGACGAGCCCGTCTCCAAGAGCCTCCCGCGTCTTGGACCTCCCGATACACCTGATCTGAACATGGTGGAAACCGACGACGCATACCAAGTGGTCGCTGCACTTCCGGGGCTGGAAGCGTCGGACATCACGCTCACGATCGAGGGAGAGCGCCTGAGTATCGACGCGGAGCACGAAACGCCCGTTACAGACGGCGCAGGGGAAGCGCACATGGTCAAGTCCGAGCGGTGCTGGATATTTTGGCGCGGTGCTCGGGGGCTGAGGTCTTCGTAGCGAGGCCGTTTTGGGCCTCGTATTCGTGGTCGAGCTCCTCTCTTGCGGCGCGCATCTGACGACGTTCGAGCTCGCTGACCCTGATCGCCCGCCAACGCTCGGCGGCGCGGATCATCGCGCCGAACATGAGTTTGACCCAACTTCAACAGTGAGATTCCAAAGTAATCGATAGATCAACGGGTTA
>WTGR01000719.1 GCA_011523485.1 Acidobacteriota bacterium | reverse complement strand
GCTCGACGACCCGATCTCGAAGTGGATTCCGGAGTACGAGAACCACACGGTGCGCCTCAACCGCGACGGCGTGCGGCCGCTCACCGTGCCGGAGGCGCGTCCGGTCACGGTGCGCCACGTGCTGACGCACACGTCGGGCCTGACGCTGAATCCGCAGGGCAAGGGGCTGAGCCAGGCGCAGATCGATCACGTCACCAACGATGGCAAGGGCTGGCCGACGCTGGCCGAGCGGGTGGCCCGTGCCGCCGTGATACCGGGCGCGTTCCACCCCGGCGACGAGTGGCAGTACGGCGATTCCACCGACTACGTGGCGGTCCTGGTGGAGAAGATCTCCGGCCGGTCGATCGACGACTTCCTGCGCGAGCGCATCTTCGAGCCGCTCGGCATGACCGACACCTACTACTACGTGCCGCAAGAGAAGGTGGAGCGGATGGCCTCGGTCTACCGCCCGGACGAGAACGGGAAGATCGAGTTGATGGTGTCGCCGACCTACGTCGAGCCGACCCGCATGTTCCGCGGCATCGCCGGCCTGGCGGGAACGGCGGCCGACTACCTCCGATTCGCCCGGATGATCGCCAACGGCGGCGAGCTGAACGGGACGCGGCTGCTCGGGCGGATGACCGTCGACAACATGATCAGCAACCACATCGGCCCCGACCGGCCGGTCTACATCCGCGGCGGCGGCTACGGCTTCGGGCTCGGCTTCGGGGTCCTGACCAACTCGGCCCAGGCCCCCGATGCGCTGTCGATCGGCAGCTACACGTGGGGCGGCGCCTACGGGACGCTGTACTGGGCGGATCCGGTCGAGGACCTCATCGGGATCCTGATGATCCAGATCCGGCCCTACAACCACTTGAGCATCCGCCCGCTCTTCTCCAACGTGGTGACGCAGGCGGTGGTCGACAGCCTCTCGGAGCAGAAGCCGACGATCATGGGGCGGCCGACGCCCCGGTAGGCATCGCGCCGGGCCGGTCGTCCTCGGAGGCGGCCGGCCCGGCGAGCATCCCTCCTCAGAGCACTCCCGGGCCCAGTCCTACAGCGCGGAGCGCCTCGTCGATCGCCCGTTGTGCGTCGCTGCCGGGGGCGAGGTCGGCCGCGGACTGGCGGATGAGCGCAGCGGCGATCGGCAGCGTCGCCATCGCCGGCATCAGGTCCCGCATCGCGCGGAAGAAGATCCGTTCGATCTCTCCCCGGTTGGCATTGCCGGCGCCCTCGACCTTCATGCCGCTGGTACGGTGCGTTCCACCCTCGATGGCCAGGTAGAAGGCGTGGCTGAGGATCAGCGAGTTCCAGTGGTCGCCGCCGTAGCCGAACCCGTCGTTGCGCAGGGTGCCGAAGTACTCGCCGCGGACGAAGATGTGCCCGGAGAAGTTCCAGAACTCGCCGTCACGCAGGGTGAGAGCGAACTCGAAGCGATCGAGGTAGCTGTCGGGATCTTCGCTGAAGCCGGGATCGATCAGGGAACGGATGGGGTCTTCGGAGAAGTCGCCCCCCACGAGATAGTCGGCCGAGACGCCTTCATCTTCGTAGTAGAACCCGAGAGACTCGCCGAAGATGTCGGAGTAGCCCTCGTGGATGGCGCCGTCGCCCGAGTGGGCCAGGATGAACCGGCCGTCTCTGCACCAGGCCGGCACCAGCCCCTCGTCGAACCCCTCCGGCGTCTCGACCACGCCCGGGAACCGCGCGGTGTCGCACGTGTGCGTCTGTCCGAATCTGTCCGTGAAGCTCTTCGGGCCGAGTCTGGCGCCGAGGGGGACGAGGTTGAGGAGACCGAAGGGGCTTCCCGTGCGATTGCTCACGGAGAAGTGCGTCACGGCGTGCATCAGCTCGTGCCCGACGATGTCGAACAGCGTGTACGGCTCCTCGCTGGTCTCGTCGATCCGCCGGCCGTACCCGAACACGCCGTTGCCTTCCGGGCCGAACGGCGGAGTTGCAAAGAAGGCGTTCGCAAGGCCGAGGTTGACGATGCTGATGGTGCGCCCGTTCGCGCCGTCGACGCCCTCCCAGCCGTGCCGCGCGGAGAAGTAGTCGTAGAACCAGCCGGTGTAGGCGTGGGCTTCGACGACGGTCGGGTCGTCCCACTCGTTGTCGGCGTCGATCGCGTAGTCGTCCGCCGTCCAGACCGCTTCGTCCGGCGGCAGGCCCTCGATGAGGTGGCCGGCGAACAGCCGGAGGTAGCGCAGGAAGTTGAACCGGGCATCGAGCGTGACGATCTCCGCCGGCCGCATCCGGTCGTGGGCCTGGAAGCGGCCGTCCTCTTCTGTCGTGCTCAGCTTCCGTTGGTTGCCATGCGAGCCCGCACCGGCGCCGACCGCCGCCTGCTGCCCCTTCACCGCGTTGAGGCGGTGCAGGAGGCCGCCGTCGACGGCGTCGGCGAAGTAGAAGTACCCGTCGCTCATGGCGACGGCGTAGGCCAGCGCGAACGAGCCGTCCGGCAGCGGAAGGATGCCGAGCGCCGGCTGCCCGCCGCCGACGACCTCTCCGCCGTGCATCTCTTCCAGTCGCGCGGCGACCTCCGCTCCGGACAGCGCCGGCGCGATGTTCACGTCGATCCCCGGGTGCAGCGTGCCGAAAAGCGACACGGTGACGCCGGCGGGGTCGAGTTGCCGGGAGACCCCGCCGCCGAATACGGGAATGCCCGCATGGTACTGTGCCAGGTATTCGTGCGTGCGTCCCTCCAGGGAGGCGTCGCTCAGGCGCGACATGACGACGAGCTCGCCGGTCCGCGCCATGCCGTCGACCGACGCGTCCCACTGCCGCAGCTCGTCGACGCCCGCCGCGTGTCCGGCGGAGATGGAAAGTACGGCGGATTCCTGGGACGCGGCGTCCCGTTCCGCGGCCATGAGCGCGGCCCCGACGAGGGCCGAGGCGATTGCGAGTCGTGTAGCGGTTCTCATTGCGTGTCGATCTCCCCTGCAGTCAGGCTTGCCAGGCATGGGTTCACCGTGCGGCGCGTTCAGAACCGCAGGCGCAGGCCCACCGCGGTATGCAGTCCGCCCACCTCGATGTCGAGCGTTTCGCCGCTGACCGACGGCACCTCGACCATCGCTCGGCTGTAGCGGGTGAGCCAACCGACACCGACGTTGCCGGTGAAATAGAAGGCGAGGTCGACTCCGACGTTGAATCCGGCGGCGTCGGAAGATTCCTGGCCGGTGACCGCACTCGAGAACTCCGCGGTATCGTAGGGGTAGGCGTGGGTGAAGTTCACGTCGGTGACGAGCTGCTGCTGCACCTCGAAGAACGTGGGTCCGCCGAACCCCGTCACCGTGAACGAGCGGGTGACCGGAAGCACGACGAGCGCCTGCAGATGGATGGCCGTTTCTTCGCGGGTGAGAGGCGGCGAAGTGCCGGATATGGAGCGATCCCGGTCGAAGAAGATCGGATGCGGGACCTGTGCCGACACGCTGGCCGTTTCCTCGATCATGAAGCGCGACACACCGACCCCGAGCGCGAAGTACGGCGCGACGCGCACCCCGCCGCTCACGTCGAGAAGCGTGGGGTTCTCGAAGCGGTAGTCGCTCTCGAAGCGGGCCTGCTCCTGCGCCGCGGCCCCCGACACGATTTCGCGGTACACACCTCCGGTCTCGGGGAAGGCGATGTCCTCGGAGAAGCCGCGGGTCTGCGTCTGCAGGCCGCCGTTGACGTTGACGAACACCCGCGCGTCTCCCGCGGGCGCCTGCGCGTGGGTCGGCGCGGCGCCGGCGAGCGTTGCGCCGGCGACCGCCAGCCAGACGACCAGCGGCATGTACGGTCGTGTGTGTGCATGCGTCATCTACGGGTTCCTCTTGTCAAGGTGTTCACGTCGACCGACCCAATCGCGAAAGCCTCGCTTGCGTCGGAGGACTGCACGGACGCCTGGCGGGCTCGTGGAAACCCGCCTGGCCCGAAGTCGGCAGGCTTCGAGAAGTGCAGGATCAGTGCGCCGGACTCGGGCGAGGCAACGAGTATCGCAGGCTTTCGTATCCTGTCCCGCCTCGTTCGAGGCAGGCGCTGGCGACTGGGCGAATCCAGTCTAGTCCGGCCGCCGCGAGGACGGCAAGCGCACGGCGACGCGTCCCGCCCGTCCTGGCGACGGCGACCCGGACCTGCGCCGCTCCCGGTTCCGGCCCCGCCGCGCGTAGCGCCCGTCCGCATCCGATTTCATCTTCGATGCGTGTGCGAACGGGTGTCAACCGGCGCTCCGTCGATTTCCAATGGGAGGCGAGCCCGACCGGCTGGCGGGCCGACTCCCGCGGGCGTCGCCGGGCGAGTCGCGCGGCAGGTGAGAGCAGGCCGCAGCGGTAGCCGTCCCGGACCGTATCGGCCGGTATACTCAGGCGCCGGGCGGGGCATGCGCTTCCGTCACGATTCAGCCCGCCGGCAGGAGACGTCGCCATGAGGTGGAAGCAGCCGATCGTCGTTGCCGCGGTTCTCGTGCTGGCCGCTGCGGCCTTTGCGGAGGGGCAGACCGGCCGCGAGGTCTTTCCGTTTCCGGTCACCACGTTCGAGCTCGACAACGGGCTGAAGGTGGTGGGCGTCGACTACGACAGCCCCGGCATCGTCGCCTACTACACGGTGGTGCGGACGGGGTCGCGGAACGAGGTGGAGCCGGGATTCTCCGGCTACGCCCACTTCTTCGAGCACATGATGTTCCGGGGGACCGAGAAGTACCCGACCGAGGCCTACAACGCGGTGGTCAAGCGCATCGGGGCCGATTCGAACGCGTTCACGACCAGCGACTGGACCACCTACTACATCGTGGCCAGCTCGGACGCGCTGGAGACGATCATGGACCTCGAATCGGATCGCTTCCGGAACCTGCAGTACAGCGAGGACGACTTCCGCACCGAGGCGGGCGCCATCCTGGGCGAGTACAACCTGAACTTCTCGAACCCGGTATCGCTGCTGAACGAGAAGCTGCACGACCTCGCCTACACGACGCATCCGTACAAGCACACGACGATCGGGTTCCTGGAAGACATTCGGGACATGCCGAACCACTACGACTACAGCCTGCAGTTCTACGATCGCTACTACCGGCCCGAGAACTGCATCGTCGTCGTGGTGGGCGACTTCGACCAGGCCGAGCTGGAGCGGCTGGCGGCGGAGTACTACGGC
>WTGR01000432.1 GCA_011523485.1 Acidobacteriota bacterium | reverse complement strand
TCGACCGCGAACTGCGCGAAGAAGTTGCGCGGATCCTGGTAGATGCCGCCGAACCAGGACATGTGGCTGATGTCGGCCACCCCGTCGACCGCGGTGATGCGACCGAGGTAGCTCTCCGGCAGCGGCTGGATGAGCGACACCTTGTGGATCACCAGCATGCGGTCCGCGCCCGCGACGGAGACGCCGGTGCCGAACGCCAGGCGGATGGCGGCCAGGTAGGCGAACAGGACGAACGCCACGACGATCGACAGCACCGTGAACAGCGTCCGCGCCCTGCGGCGGAACAGGTTCTTCCAGACGAGCGGCAGGAACTTCATGCTTCCGGCTCCGCGGCGAGCACGCCCTTGTTCAGATGCAGCGTCCGCCGGGCGCGGGCGGCGGCGTGCGCGTCGTGCGTGACCATGACGATGGTCTTGCCGTGCTCGGCGTTGAGCGCCTGCAGCAGGTCGAGGATCTCGTCGCCCGACTTGCGATCGAGATCGCCGGTCGGCTCGTCACACAGCAGCAGCGTCGGATCGGTGACGATGGCGCGGGCAATGCCGACTCGCTGCTCCTGACCGCCGGAGAGCTGCCGCGGATAGTGCCTGGCGCGATCCGAGAGCCCGACCACCTCCAGCGCCGTGGCCACGTGCCGGCGCCGCTCGCCACGGGACAGCGGCGTCAGCAGCAGCGGCAGCTCCACGTTCTTCTCGGCGGTCAGGACCGGCAGCAGGTTGTAGAACTGGAACACGAACCCGACGTGCCGCGCCCGCCAGCCGGCCAGCTTCCCGCCCGCCATGCGGTCGATCCGGTCGCCGCCGACCACGACCTCGCCCTCCGACGGGGTGTCGAGCCCGCCGAGCAGATTCAGCAGGGTCGTCTTGCCGGACCCGGACGGTCCCATCAGGGCCAGGAAGTCTCCCGCCGGCAGATCGAGGGTGACGCCCTGCAGGACGTCGATGCGCTCCGACCCGCGCCGGAACACCTTGTGGAGGTTCCGGACCTGCACCAACGCGCCGTTCTCACTCATGGTTCTCACGCATGCCGTGCGCCTCCGGTGTCGTTCGCGGCTTCATCTGCAATACGCGTCGAGCGTGCGATTCGTTACAGGCCCGTGCTCCGCCCCGGGCCGACGCGTCGGCGGGTCCGACCGTCAGTCGACGACCACGCGGTCGCCGTCGGCGAGCGCCGCCGGCCCCTCGATCACCACCCGCTCGCCGGCCGCGACCCCGGCCAGCACCTCGACGTCGCCGCCGTCCTCCAGGCCCGTGGCGACGGCCCGCCGCTCGACCGTGTCCCCGCGCGCCACGAAGACCACCTGCGTCCCCCCGTCGTTGCGCAGCGCTTCCGCCGGTACCCACAATCGCGGCGGGGCATCGGCGACGGCCGCCTCCGGCGGCGGCCCGGCCTCGAGAAACGCCACGTTGATGCCCATGTCCGGCAGGATCCGGGGATC
This sequence comes from Acidobacteriota bacterium, assembly GCA_011523485.1. The sequence continues at coordinate 3,673 of WTGR01000432.1, read as the reverse complement.
GCCCAGCTCGTCGAACGCGATCCGCACCAGGACCGTCGCGCGCTGGCGGTCGGCGGCGGGAATCGTCGTGATGACGCTGGCCGGGATCTCCCAGTCGGGGTAGGCGTCGAGGGTGGCCACCACGCGCTGCGCCGGAGAGACGCGGTTGATGTAGCTCTCGTTGACGTCGACCTCGATCTCCAGAGACGACATGTCGACGATGGTGCAGACGCCGGTGCGCGTGAAGCCGCCGCCGGCGCTCACCGGCGAGATCATCTCGCCCGGCTGGGCGTCCTTGGAGATGGCGACGCCGCTGAACGGCGCCCGGATGACGGTGTCCTCCAGCGCCGTCCGCCGTACGTCGATCTCGCGCTCGGCGACCACGACCTGCTCGCGCTGGTTGCCGATGCGCGCCCGGAGCGAGTCGGCCTCGGCCTGCGCCGCGTCGAGGTCGGCCTGCCCGATCAGGCGCTGTTCCAGAAGTCGGCGCTGGCGGTCTAGGTCGAGCCGCGCCTCTTCGTACCGCACCTCCAGTTCGGCCAGCGCACCCCGCGCCGCGCCGAGCTGCGCCTCGGCCAGCGCGAGGTAGGACCGCTCCGTGGTGTCGTCGAGCCGGGCCAGGACCTGTCCCTCGGCGACGGCCATCCCCTCTTCGACGAGCACCTCGACGATGCGCCCGGTGACCTTGGACGAGACGGTCGACTGCAGGCGCGCGGTCACGTAGCCCGAAGCGTTCAGCACCGTCGGCTGGCCGTCGGCGGCCACGGTCCGGCGCACCGCCGCCGTGCTCACGACGGGAATCCGGGCCTCATCCCACCAGCGCCAGCCGGCGGCGGCGCCGGCCCCCATGACGACGAGAAGCAGCACCAGCGAGACGATTCGGCCCACCCAGGATCGGCCGCCCCGCGACCGGTCGATCTTCAGTTCATCGAGTGACGCTGCCATGGATGCTCGCGATCTTGTAGTGGCTCTGCCCTGATGATACGCGCCGGCAGCGCCCTCGATGACAAGCGTGGCGCCGCCGGACGCCCGCGGTCGTTTCGACGGGCGGGGAGGCCGTCAGGTTCCCCGCGGCGGCCCGTCCGCGGCGGACCGCACGTGCATCGAGACTCGCGTCTGGTGTAGATTACCCTGCCGGTCGACGAGAACCCTGGACAAACCACGGCCGGGTAGGGTAGATCATCGGTAATCTCCCTCCGACTCCATGTCGAGGAAATACCGTCAGCAGGGGTACCAGGACGACGAGCGCCAGCGCCCGGAGCGCACTGGCGAACGCAAGCCGAAGGGCGACGGACGCCCGCGGCGCGGCTACGGTCCGCGCGAGCCGCGGGTGGTCAACATGCCGGCCTTTCGGGAGGTGCTGAAGTGCGCCCGCTGCGGCGCGTCGCTGTCCTCGTCGATTCGCTTCGACACGCAGTGCGCCAAGTGCGCGGCCGATCTGCATAGCTGCGCGCAGTGCACCTGGTTCGACACGAGTCGGACGCGGGAATGCGCGCAACCGATTCCGAAGCGGGTGTCCCCGAAGGACGCCCGCAACAGTTGCACCTTCTTCGAGGCGCGGGTGACGGTGGAGCGCGAGACCCATTCGAGCGTGGCGGCGCCGCCGTCGGCTGCGCCGGCGGCAAGACGGCCGCCCAGCCCCGCCGCGGCGAGCGCGCGGCAGGCGTTCGACGACCTGTTCAAGTAGACCTGCCGCCACCCGGCCGCATCCGGCCTGCATACCGAAGATGTACTCCCCCGGCGCAGCCACCGACCTTCAGCGGCGTCTCGAAGCCTTGTCCTCGCCGGTGAGGCTGGTCTTCTTCACGCAGACCTTCGGGTGCGACACGTGCCTGCCCGCACGGCAGGCGGCCGACCGGATCGCCGCGCTCTCGGAGCGGGTCACGGTCGAGGAGCACAACCTCGTGCTCGACCGCGATCAGGTCGCGGAGTACGGCGTCGAGTGGGCGCCGGCGCTGGCGATCGCCGGAACGCAGGACGTGGGCATACGCTACTACGGCGTACCCGACGGCTACGAGATCGTGTCGCTGGTGGACGCCGTCGAGATCGCCGGCGGCGACGGTCCCGCCCTGAGCGACGAGACCCTCGACGCGCTCGACGCCCTCGACCGGGACGTGCATCTGCGGGTCTTCGTCACGCCGACCTGACGGTTCTGTCCCCAGGCGGTCAGCCTGGCCTGGCGTCTTGCGGCGGCGAGCCCGCACGTGACGGCCTCGGTGATCGATGCGACGTCGTTCCCGGACCTCGCCCAACGCTACCAGGTGACCGGCGTTCCGAAGACGATCGTCGGCGACGGGGCGGAGATCATGGGCGCCGTGCCCGAGGCCGATCTCGTGGCCCAGGTTCTGCAAGCCGGCGCATGATCTCCCGGGACGCCGGCGGCGCCCCGGACGCCGCGTCGCTTCCGCCTCGGATCTTCGCCCCCCGGTCGACTCGCAGCGGCCCGACGACGGGGTGGCGCGTGGAAGCCATCCGGCGCGGGTTGCTCGTGGCGGTGTGCAGCCTGGCGTTGCCGCCGGCGGGCATGGCGCAGACCGCCGTGGAGACTCGGCCCCGGCTCGAGATTTCCGGCGGTCTCAGCTCCATCGACGGGGATGCGGTCGTCGACGGCCACGGCGCGGGCTGGATGTTCGGCGCCGGCTGGCGCACGACGGCGCGGCTGGCGATGGTCGTGGAAGCGGGCAGCAACCGCCTCCGGGCGGACACGGGCCTGCTGCACGTCACCGCCGACTTTCACCAGCTCATGGCGGGCGCACGCTTCACCTTCGGCGCCGGACGCCTGCGGCCTTTCGCGCAGGCGCTCTTCGGCGGGTCGCGCATCGACTACGCGGCGTCCGCGAGCTACCCTTTCGATACCCTCGGCGTGTTCGACGAGACCCGCTGGGCCTGGCAGGTCGGCGGCGGCGGGGACATCCCCCTGACCTCCACCTCCTCGCGCCGGCTCCTGCTGCGTCTCGGCGTGGACTTCCGCCGCGTTCGGACGTACGCGCCCCTCGGCCAGGCTCGCCTGCATGCCGCTCTCGCGTACGGGTTCCTGCACCGCCAGGCGTCTGCGCCGTAAGAACGGCGTACACTCCTCCCGACGCGACCACGAGGTCGCTGCATGCCCGCGGGGTTGCAAGGAACGGGCCGGTCACTTAATCTTCGGGTAGACGTACCCGTAGCGGCCGAACGGGCTGCCGCACCTGATATCCGGGAAGGACGATCCACTCATGCCGACGAGACTCGCGGTCGCGCTGGCGGCGCTGGTTCTCTTCGTCGCGCTGCCGGCGCTGGCCGAGCTGTACACCGAATGGCTCTGGTTCGGCGAGGTCGAGTACCAGAGCGTCTTCCTCAAGAGCCTGGCGATGCGGTGGCTGCTCGGGGCGGCCGCCTTCGTGCTGGCGTTCCTCGTGCTGTACGGGAACCTGCGCCTGGCCGTGAAGGGCGCCCGGCGCCCCTACGTGGTGTTCGCCGGCGGCGGGGACCTGCAGCCGATCGTGCTCGAGCGCCGGCATCTGGCCTGGCTGGCCCTGGGCGCCTCGGGACTCGCCGCGCTCTTCATCGGCGGGGTGGCTTCCAGCCAGTGGCTGCTGGTGCTGCAGTACCTGGAGGCGACGCCGTTCGGCCAGGCCGATCCGCTGATCGGACGCGACGCCGCGTTCTACATCTTCACGCTGCCGTTCCTCGACTTCGTCCGGCTCGGCCTGTTCGC
>WTGR01000639.1 GCA_011523485.1 Acidobacteriota bacterium | reverse complement strand
GCCGACGGCTACGGCAATCACCGTATCGTCGTCTTCGACCGCGAGGGCAACTACCTGCGCCAGTGGGGATCGGCCGGCAGCGGCGACGGGCAGTTCGTCGAGGGCGGCGGGGGACACCCGCACTGCGTGGTCCTCGGCAACGACGGTCTCGTCTACGCCTGCGACCGCGGGCAGAACCGCATCCAGGTGTTCGACCGGGAGGGGAACCTGCGGCGCATCATCCCGGTCGACCCGGCCGCGTACGGCGAGGCGACGCTGCGGGCCACCGACATCGAGCTCTCGCGCGACCCGGAGCAGCGCCACCTGTTCGTCGTGGACCTCGGGAGCAACCGCATCTGGATCCTGGAGCGCGAGAGCGGCGACATCGTCGGCAGCATCGGCGGATCCGGTCACATGGCGGGGGAGTTCACTTTCCCCCATACCATCGTGATCGACTCGCAGGGGAACCTCTACGCCGCCGAGACGGTCGGCGGGCGACGGAACCAGAAGTTCACGCGCGTGAGCGACTGACCGGACGGCCCGGTCCGCATGCGCCGTGTCGTGCCGCAGCGGTACTCACGCGGGCAACGGCGTTACTCGCGGCCCCGGCGTGCTGAACGTCATCTCGGTGACCGCCTTCACACTGCGGTTCCCGTAGCGGAACGGGACGATCAGCCGCAACGGCGCACCGTGCCGCGGCGGGATCGGCTCGTCGTTCATCAACCACGCCAGCAGGACCTGCGGGCGCCGGAGCGTCGTCATCGGCTCGTCCGCGTAGAAGCGGTCGGAGCCGACGAAGCGGCAGTAGTGGACCTCGGGGATGACGCCGAGCATGTCGGCGAAGTCGCTGAAGCGGACGCCGGTCCACTTGACGATGCCCCGCGGGTTCGGCGCGCCGCACTGCAGCAGCCAGGTGCCTGAGACGACCGGAAGCCGCTCCAGGTCCGAGAAGCGCAGCGTGCCGGAAAGCCGGGCCATGCCGCGGGTGTCGACCCGGATCGCCATCCGCCGGTAGTCGAACTCGATCTCCGGCGTCCGCCGCCCTTGCGTGCGCCACATCAGCGGATCGGTGATCCCGCCGGCCGCGCTCTCCGGGTGCTCCGGGGCCGACCCGTCGGCGTTGAGGGGCAGCGGCGCCGGGAATCCCTCGCGGAGCGGCCTCTCGACGAGGCTGTCCGGCCAGTCCTGCGCTTCCTGAGCCCGGGCGATCGCCGGACCGCCGGGCTTCACGACGCCGAGGGATAGTCCGGCCAGGGTCGAGCCGGAAATCGAGAGCGCCTTGCGTCGAGAGAGTGTCATCGCTGCACCTCCTGGGTTCTTCGCGCCGAGGTCGACAGCATTCTATCCGTTCGGGACCGGCCGGCGGTGGTAGAATCGCCGGACAGACGGGCAAGCAGGCTCAACGATACGGCAACAGGACAGGAGTTTGAAGGATGGCGACGAAACACTGGTCGGTCTGCTATCTGGTGGCGGCGGTGATGCTCGTGCTGCCCCTCACGGCGGCGGCGCAGGACAAGTTCTGGATCATCCAGACCAACAGCCGCGGCGACAACCTGCACTTCATCGATCCCACCACCAACGAGGTGGTCGCGGAGATTGGCGGCATCTCGCTGGCCCACGGCGCCGCGCCGGCCCCCGACGGCAGCAAGGTGTACATCGCCAACGAGTCCGACAACACGATCGACATCGTCGACGTGAAGGCGCTGAAGGTGGTCAAGAAGGTCCCGCTCAGCGGACATCCCAACAACATCGCGATCACGCCGGACGGCAAGAAGGTCTACACGGCCATCGCCGAGGCCCCCGGGGCCCTCGACGTGCTCGACACCGAGTCCGAGGAGATCATCGCGACGATCTCGGTCCACGGCGGCGTGCACAATACCTACGTCACGCCCGACGGCAAGTACGCCGTCGCCGGCATGATCGGCGCGCGCAACCTCACCGTCGTGGACACCGCGACCGACCAGCCGGTGTGGACGACCTACTTCGACCGCGGCATCCGCCCGATGGCATTCGACCGCCACGAGGACGGCTCGACGCGCCACGTCTACGCGCAGCTCTCCAACTTCAACGGCTTCGGCGTCATCGATTTCTCGACGCGCAAGGAAGTGCGGCGCATCGAGTACCCCGCGGTGCCGGAGGATGAGCAGTTGCCCGGCCACAGCGGCAACACGGCGCACGGCATCGGCGTGACCCCGGACAACAAGTACCTGGTCGCCAACAGCAGCCTGAACAGCAGCGTCTACGTCTACACGCTGCCGGAGCTCGAGCTGGTCGGCGGCGTCGTCGTCGGCGAGTCGCCGAACTGGATCACGATCACGCCGGACAGCAAGTACGCCTACGTTTCGTTGGCGGACACCAGCAGCGTCGCCGTGGTGGAGATCGAATCGGTGAAGAAGGTCACCGAAATCGTGACGGGCGGCAACGTTCCGAAGCGCAACGCCACGCTGATACTCGATCAGTAGGCATGCGCGCTGTTCTTCGTCTTGCTGGCGCGGCGGCTCCGGTCCTGGTGGCCGGGGTCGTCGTCGCCGCGCCGGCGCAGGAGGCGGCTGCTCCCTCCGTGCGCGATGGCGTCTACACGGTGGAGCAGGCGGATCGCGGCGCGGTCCTGTACGATGACCGGTGCGCCGTGTGCCACGGCGCCATCCGCCAGTTCGTTCCCGAGATGGCGGCCCTGCTCGGCGATCACACCTTTCGGAATTTCTGGCGCGGTCGTTCGCTCGGCGAGATGTTCGGGTACATCCAGGCGACGATGCCGCAGGACGCACCGGGCACGCTCAGCCCCGCCCAGACGGCCGAGCTCATGGCGCACATCCTCCGAGGCAACCGCCTGCCGCCCGGCGAGACGGCGCTTCCCGATGACGAGGAAGCGCTGAACGCGATTCTCTTCGATCCCTGAGTTCCTTTCTCCCGTTCCGGGCCAGGCTGTTCTCATACCCTTGCCTTCGTCCGAGGGCTGCACCGCCCAAGGTCGCGCAGACGCCCGGCGGCGCGTGCGACTGCACCGTTTTCCCGTGCACCTCGGTCGCCTACCCGAACAGCAGGTTCACGATGAACGTCGCCGCGAGGATGCCGGCGACGTCGGCCGAGAGGCAAGCGGGCAGCGTATGGCGGGTGTTGCGGATGCCGACGGCCCCGAAGTAGACCGCCAGCGTGTAGAAGGTGGTCTCGGTGCTGCCGTAGACCGTGCTGGCCAGATAGCCGATCAACGAGTCGGGGCCATAGGTCTGGATGATCTCGGCCGCCACGCCGAGCGAGCCGGAGCCGGACAGCGGACGAAGCACCGCCACCGGCAGCACCTCGGCCGGCATGCCGATGAGGCTGGTGAGCGGCCCCAGCACCGTGACGAGCGCATCGATGCCGCCGGCGGCGCGGAACATGCCGATGGCCACGAGAATCGCGACCAGGAAGGGGATTATGCGCAGGGCGACGTCGAAGCCCTGCTTCGCGCCTTCGACCAGCGAATCGTATACCCGCACCCCACGCACCCAGCCATACAGCACGAGCGCCGAAACCAGGGCCGGGAGCATCCAGAACGAGGTCATCCCGCGGAACGCGTCCACCGGGGACTCCGCACCGAGCCGGGTGAGAAAGTCGCGGGCGGCCAGCGCCAGCAGCGCGATCCAGAACGCTCGGGCGATCCAGAGTCGCTTGGCGAGAGGCTCCGGCGCCGCCTCCGGGCCGGCCGGGGCTCCGGCCGGGACTTCCGTTCGTTCGGGCTCCGTCGCCGTTGCGGTCGTCGGGGCTTCGATGGAGGGAGGCTCCGTCCTGCGGTAGCGGCCGAGGCGCGACAGCAGTAGCGCCGCGGTGACGCCGACGATCGTCGCCGACCCGCTGGCGAACCACGTCGGGAAGAAGATCCCGGCCGCGTCCTCCGATCCGAGGGCGGCGCGCACGCCGATCATCCCGCTGGGCAGTACCGCCAGACCCGCCGTATTGATGGCGAGGAACAGCGCCATCGCGTTGGTGGCGGTGCCCGGGCGGCTGTTCAGCTTGTCGAGCTCCTGGATCGCCTTGATGCCGAACGGCGTGGCGGCGTTGCCGAGGCCCATCATGTTGGCGGCGATGTTGAGGATCATCGCGCTGATCGCGGGGCTGTCGTCCGGCACGTCCGGGAAGAGCCGACGCATGACGGGGCGGACCGCGCGGGCGATGGTGGCCATCAGGCCGCCGTTCTCGGCGACGCGCATCAACCCCAGAAAGAAGGCCATGACGCCGACGAGGCCGATGGCGAGGTCGACGGCGTTGCGCGCCGACGAGAGGATCGCTCCGGTGAGATCCTCCATGCGGCCCGTGGCCGCGGCCAGGAGCACCGAGGCGAGGGCGACCGAGACGAAAAGACCGTTCAGCATTGGGCAGGCCGCGCTAACGGGCGTCGGGAGCCGATCGTAGCAGGAACCGTGATGGAACCTTCGGACGCCGCCGGTGTCCAAGCGTACAGAGGCTCGGAGGCGGTCGCGACCGCGAGGTCGGCGGCTTCCTTGCATAAGGTACGGTGGTACGCGAACCTTGGCGGGACGGCGAAGGCCGCGAACGCGGCCTCTGGTGGAGCTCTTGAGATCTGCATCGGCTGTCGAATGGTCGGCGCTCCCCGCGGCCGACACCTCGCTGATCGACCGGTGCGTCGAAGGGGACGAGGAGGCGTGCCGCCGGCTGGTCGAAACGCACCAGGCGATGGTGTTCCAGCTTGCCCTCGCCCTGCTGGGTGATCGCGAGGAGGCGCTCGACGTCTCGCAGGACGTCTTTCTGCGTGTGTTCCGGACCCTGGCGAGGTTCCGCGGGGACGCGACGCTCAGGACCTGGATCTACCGCATCGTCGTCAATCAGGCGCGCAACCGGCAGCGGTCCTGGACGCGGCGTCGGCGGGATGCGCAGGTCTCGCTGGAGGACTACGCGTCCGCCCACGGCGAGCCGCGGGCCACGAATCAACCGGGAGCCGACGTACGGCTCGAGCGGCGACAGCTCGCGAAGCGCATGCGGGCGGCCATCGGCGCGCTGCCGTTCGAACAGCGGTCGGCCCTGGTGCTGCGGGAGTTCCACGGCATGCGGTACCAGGAGATCGCCTTCTCGCTCGGCGTGACGGTGGGTACGGTCAAGTCTAGACTCGCGCGCGGGCGCGCCGCGCTCCGCGAATCGATGAAGG
>WTGR01000845.1 GCA_011523485.1 Acidobacteriota bacterium | reverse complement strand
TGGGCGGCGGGCTCGTCGATCTCTCGGCGCTCTCCACCGTGGGCGCCCTGTACCTTGCCGCGGCGCCCCCCGGCACCAACACGCGCGCGCTGTTCAACGCGCTGCTCGCGTGGGGGCTCTCGATGTCCGTGGTCGGCGCGGCGCTGTGCTGGATTCTGTTCGGGTAGCGCCTCGAAACGCCTCGCTGGCTCGGCCTCTCAGCCCATTCTCCCGCTCCATGTCCTGGCGCCGCAGCACTTCTCATCTGCGTTCGGTGGCGCAAGCTCTCGGCCTATGCGCCATGTGGTGGGCCTCAGCGCTGACGTGGCGCTCGGCATCGCATCATCCTTGAAGTTGGCAAGGGCACCGATATGCAATACGACTCCCGCCGAGCACTGGATCTGCTGAAGCGAGGCGCGGGGCAGCGAGACGCACGCTTTCGCGAGGGGCAGGAAGCAGCCATTCGAGACCTCGTCGAAGGTCGTGGCCGGCAGCTTCTCGTTCAGAAGACGGGCTGGGGAAAGAGCTTCGTCTACTTCATCGCCACCCGGCTGTTACGCGAGTCGGGTCTGGGGCCGACGCTCCTCGTCAGCCCATTGCTGGCGCTGATGCGCAACCAGATCGCCGCGGCCGAGCGGATGGGCGTCCGAGCCGAGACGATCAACTCGGACAACCAGGACGAGTGGGACCGCGTGGAGAAAGCGGCCCGCGCGGGCGAGGTGGATATCCTGCTCATCTCGCCGGAACGACTGGCGAACGAGCGCTTTCGCGAACAGGTGCTGGCGGATGTCGCCGAGCGCATCTCGATGCTCGTCATCGACGAAGCCCACTGCATCTCCGACTGGGGCCACGACTTCCGTCCCCACTACCGCCTGATCGAGCGCACCGTGCGAGCCCTGCCTCCCAATCTTCGCCTGCTGGCGACCACCGCCACGGCCAACGCGCGGGTGATGGCCGATCTGGAAGCGATCCTGGGACCGAACCTCCAGGTGCTCCGGGGTGATCTCAACCGGCCGTCTCTGGCGCTGCAGACTATCCGCATGCCCGGTCAGGCCGCGCGCCTCGCCTGGTTGGCCGAGCGACTGCCGTCGCTGCCAGGGAGCGGTATCGTCTACACCTTGACGGTGCGCGATGCCGGGCTGGTGGCGGCTTGGCTCAAGTCGCGCGGCATCGAAGTGGCCGCCTACACCGGCGAGACCGGCCCAAACCGACAGGCGTTGGAGCAGGCGCTGCTCGACAACGGCGTGAAGGCGCTCGTGGCGACCACGGCCCTGGGCATGGGATTCGACAAGCCGGACCTGGCGTTCGTCATCCACTACCAGACGCCCGGGTCCGTCGTGGCCTACTATCAGCAGGTGGGCCGCGCCGGCCGGGCGCTGGAAGCAGCCCGCGGCGTGCTGCTCAGCGGTGGTGAGGACACCGAGATCACGAGCTACTTCATCAGGAGCGCGTTTCCCACGCGGAGCGAGGTGGAACAGGTACTGGCGGCGCTGGAAGCCGCCGACCAAGGGCTGAAGCAACGAGAGATCGAGGCGAGTGTCAACGTCAGCGCCGGCCGCATTGGGAAGGCCCTCCAACTGCTGTCGCTGGAGTCGCCCGCGCCCATCGTCAAGCAGGGCTCGTCGTGGCAGTTGACCGCGGCGTCGTTGAGCGATGCCTTCTGGGATCGGGCGGAACGGCTCACGGCGCTGCGCCGTGAGGAGCAGGCGGAGATGCAGAAGTACGTGCAGCTCTCCTCAGACCACATGGCGTTCCTGATCCGGGCGCTCGACGGGGACCCGCGGGAGACCTCGCCTCCACCGCTGCCGCCGCTGCCCACAAGGTGCGGTCCGGAGATGGCGGCCGAAGCGGTCGTCTTCCTGCGCCGCTCGAGCCTGCCGGTGGAACCGCGGCGGCAATGGCCGCCGGGAACTCGCATCGATCCGGAACACCGGGCACAGCCGGGAAAGGTGCTCTGCGTCTGGAACGACGCAGGCTGGGGACAGCTCGTCAGTCGCGGCAAGCTGCAGGACGGGCGGTTCTCGGACGAGCTGGTCGGCGCGTGCGCGGCGTTGCTGCGCGAGTGGCGTCCGGACCCGCCGCCCGCCTGGGTCGCCGCGGTTCCGTCACTTCGGCATCCGCATCTCGTGCCCGATTTCGCCCGCCGTCTCGCCGATGCGCTGGAGCTGCCGTTCAGCGACGTGCTGAGAAAGAAGGAGGCCCGGCCGGAACAGAAGACGATGGAGAACAGTGACCGGCAGGCCCGCAACGTCGTTGGTTCGCTGGCGGTCGCCGAAGACGCTATCCTGACTGGACCCGTGCTGCTGGTCGACGACGTCGTGGACTCCCGATGGACCTTCACCGTCGCCGCCTGGGAGTTGCGCCGGCGGGAATGCGGCCCGGTCTGGCCACTGGCCCTCGCCAACGCGGGAGGTCGATCATGAACGACGCGCCCTCTCTGAACACGCAGGCGATTCTGCTGCTGACCGCGCCGCTGATCCTCGGACGGCACAAGCGGTCCTCTCCCAAGCCTCTGGCAACTGGCGAGTACAACCGCCTCGCCAGCCGGCTCCGGGAACTGCGGCGCCAGCCCGCCGACCTGCTGGACAACGGCGCGCGGACGTTGCTGAAGGACTGCCGACTCGATCTGGATCGGGAACGGCTCGACGGCTTGCTCGACCGGGGCTTCCTCCTCAGCCAAGCGATCGAGCGGTGGCGCACGCGCGCGGTCTGGGTCACTAGCCGCGCGGATGCGGAGTACCCGCCGCGGTTGAAGAAACGCCTGCGAGAACAGGCGCCACCGGTGCTGTACGGCTGTGGGGACCACGACGACCTGGACAGGGGAGGGCTGGCCGTCGTCGGCTCCAGAAACGTGGACGACAGCTTGATCGCCTACGCGGAGGGCGTCGGGCGGCTGGCCGCCGAAGCGCGGCGCACGCTGGTATCGGGTGGTGCCCGTGGCATCGATCAGGCGGCGATGCGCGGCGCGCTGGACGCCGGCGGGGCAGTGGCGTGCGTGCTGGCAGACGGTCTCGAGCGCGCCGCCACGCGCCGGGAGCACCGCGACGCGGTGACGGCCGGCCGGCTGGTCCTGATCTGCCCGTACGACCCTGCTGCCGGCTTCCTCGTCGGACACGCGATGCAGCGCAACAAGCTCATCTACGCGCTGTCGGACGCGGTGCTGGTTGTCAGCGCGGAGTTCGAGAAGGGCGGGACCTGGGCTGGAGCGGTCGAGCAACTCGACCGGCACCGATTCGTTTCGGTCTACGTCCGCACCACCGGCGAGATGGGGAAGGGCCTCGACGCATTGTTGAAGCGCGGCGCGCGTCGATGGCTGGATCCTGAGGGTCCGGAGGCTCTCGGCTCTCTTCTGGACACGCCGCCCACGGCCACTCCTGCACCGGGTCTCGCCTCCCTGCCCCGCGAGGTCCGGAGAGATCAGGATCCAGCCGACGACACCCGGCCCACCCAGGCGCCGACGCCGACACCGGTCGCCAAGCCTGGTTTCGAGGACGGTCTCGGTCCCGCCGAGGAGTTGCGTGCACGGGTGAGAGAACTGCTGTCGAGGTACCTGGACGAGCCCAGAAGCGAAGCGGACGTCACACGAGCGCTTGACGTGCAGAAGACTCAGGCGTCCAGTTGGCTGAAGAGACTGGTGACGGACGGTGTGATCGAGAGACTCTCCAGGCCCGTTCGTTATCGAGCCGCTGGCGTGGCGAACTCCGGATCGGGTTCCGGGGACGGTTTCCCGCCCGCGGAGGTCCTGTTCGCCAGCGCGAAAGAACTGCTGTTGCCGTACCTGGTCGAGCCCCGAACCGAGGCCGACGTCGCCGACGGGTTCGACGTTGGGAGGCGCCAGGCGCGTAGCTGGCTGAAGCGGCTGGTGGCCGACGGTGTGATCGAGAAACTCTCCAGGCCCGTTCGTTATCGCGCCACCGGGGCCGCGCGCTCCACGCCGCTCTTTCCCGCCTGATGTTCGTGCGGATCCTTGGGTCGGATGCCTGTGAGTCGGATGCCGCCCGTCGCCCGAGGCCGCCCGCTCGCATGGGCCGAGCCGGAGTTGCCGGGATGTCCAGCCCGCGCCTCCAGGGGACGGCATCTTGTCGAAGACGCTCGTTCGATCGCGCCCGTGACCTGGTTGACGACGAACCTTCGGCCGAACTGAGCTACCGGAGGACCATGTGGCCCAAGAACAAGTTGGCGCCAACGTTCGGACAGGCTTCCACGCGTTCACCTCGGCCGTTCTCGTATATCCAGTCGAGATTGGCCTGTTCGAAGAAGCAGGCTGCCAACGGAAATGTGCTCGGCTCACAAACGATCGCCGTATTCCTTCACCGCGACGGCTATCGCTGCGTCAAGCCAACGCTCAAGTGCGTCCGTAATCTCACTCTCGCGAGTCATCCACGTGATCACGAACGGTTTGGATCGCGGCGGGTCCTTCGGGGGGGCGACTTTCTCAGAAGATCAAGCCACGACATGTCCCGAGTTGCCTCCCAGAGGTTCGACAGCAGTGTCTGCGGCTCGTGCTTGCGCACCAGGGCGAGTGTTGCCGGCGTGGAGGTGATCCGTACGGTCCCTGTAGTTCGGCCCCTCTTGGAGGCGCGAAGGTACTGAGGTGTGATGCCCGTGCGCGCTCAGAGTCGAGGCGGGATTCATCGCCGCTCGAACGCAGCGGGGATTCTGCCACGGGCACCTACGCCCACGGCGGCCGGACCGGCTCCGTGTCGCGCGCCAGTCCATCCGCCCATTCCGCGATTGCCTCGGCCAGGCGCGGGTCCGTGCCGGCGTAGTCCAGGTTCGCCGCGCACTTGCGGATCAGCGTGTCCCGCGCCAGGGGTTCCCGCGCCCCGCCCCGGAGGTGCGGCTGGCGCTCCTCCACGACCGAGCCGCCGTTCAACACCGCGCGGATGCATCCGGCATAGTTTCGCGGGTACTCGTCGTCGGGGTCGATCCGGTAGGCGACGCGGTTCGCCAATGCCAGCACCTCGGGGTTCCGAACCGTCGCCGGGCCGAACTCGGCCAGGCCTGCGGCGCCCCGTACGAGCGCGACGGCGATGCAGTAGGGCGTACTGAACTTGGCCGCGTACGCGTTCGGCGGATTGCGCTTCCGGTCGAGCGGCTCCCAGAGGCGATGGACGGTGCCTTCTCCGACCGGACAGATCAGTTCCGCAACCTC
>WTGR01000292.1:3534-5138 GCA_011523485.1 Acidobacteriota bacterium | reverse complement strand
CGACGAACGCCCCTGCCTTGTTGCCGGCGGTGTCCGCGAGCAGCCCCTTGTAGTCGATCAGCTTGTAGCTCACCCTCACCTCGTCCTCGGGCCGCGCCGGCGCATCGAGCGTCAGCGTGACCTTGTCGTCAGCGGGGGTCCGCACCTCGACCTTGCCCGGGTGCTGGTAGGCGTTGCGGTTGCCGCCGTCGATGCCGGCGCCCTGCACCGCGAACATCATCGGCAGCTTTGCGGCGTCCGCGTCCGAGACCGCCGCCAGACTCTCGTTGAAGTCCACCACCAGCGTGGCGCCGTTCACCGTGGCGCTCTCGACTTGCGGCCCGTCCGGCGTCAGGCGCGCGTTGACGTAGATCGGTTTCCCGTCATGGTCCAGCTGATGCTCGGTCACCAAGTCGAACGCCTTGAGGCTGGCGGTAAGTGGCGAAGTTGTGGTGCGGACTATCGTGTTGTTCCGCGGGAACAGCACTTGGCCGTGGGCGTTGGCCTGCACCCAGATCCCGTCGGGATCGAAGTCCGGACCGATGCCCTCGTCGTCCGCGTTGTCGCTCACCGTGCGGGCGAAGCGCAGCACGGAGCTGCCGTGTAACGTGCTGTCGTACTCCATCGGCCAGCGGCTGTTGCCCTGGTTGTCGTCGTTCTGGCCGAGGTCCAGGCGGATCCGCAACCCGAGCCCCAGCTCCCCGGGAATGACCGTGACCGGCTCGCTGTACTCCACATCGACGAGGATCGTGTCGCCCCGGACATAGGTGTCGTTCACGCCGTCGCCGTTCGAATCGTGGGTCGGCGCCGAGACGACCCGTATCTTCTCGATGATCGCCGTGCCCACGGTGATCGTGAAGTTCAGGGTGGCGGCGTCGTTCGAGTCCACCGTTGCGGGGTTGACATGGCTGCTCCCTACGCTGTCGGCGTCGTCGGCGGTGTAGGTGATGTTGTAAATCCCCCACTCCGTGGCCGTGCCCGAGATCGTCAGCGTCTCCGGATCGAAGACCATCCCTTGTGGCAGCCCGGTCACCCGGTAGTGGTAGGGGAACCTCACATCGCCGGAACCGACGTCGCCGTCCTTCGCCGGGGGCAGCACCAACTCGAATTCCAGACCCGAGGAAACGGTATAGTCGCCATACACCCACCCATCGAACTCGGGCGCCCCGTTGATGTGCGCCAGCGCGCTGACGGTGATGTCCACGTTCAGGGGGGGCGCGGCGGCGCCGTGCGGGTCGACGGCCGTTACCACCGCACGCACGGTCGTGTCCCTGAACGCCGCGGTCCCCTTGAACAGCAGCCGTCCGCTGAACAGCTGGGAGGTCGTATCAGTGGTGGTCGGTGGTTCGATGGCAAGCTTCTCCACGCGCACGTTCGCCGGCAGCGGCTGCATCCTGGCGGCAAGCGTCACGTCCTGGAAATCTGTGTCGTCCGGGTCGTCGAAATACGGCGCCCAGGCTATGTTGCCTGCGGTGCACCTGCTCGACCATTCGCTGGTTTCTCCGTGCCGGCTTATGAGCCCAGATACGACTGCCGCCTCCACACCCGATGCCACGGTAGCGGTCACCGCGTCGTTCTCCGGATCGGGATGGACCTCGCACACGTTTCCGCTCTCGTCGGCGGTC
>WTGR01000292.1:0-3434 GCA_011523485.1 Acidobacteriota bacterium | reverse complement strand
CGGCGGTCGTGGCGGCGACCGAGGCCGACCAGGGGCCCACGCGGCTGCTCAAGCTCCGCCCGCGCACCTGCACCCGGTACTCGGTGCTCGCCAGCAGCCCGGTGATCGTCGCCGAGGTCGTCGAACTGGCGTCCAGATTGTCCGGCAGGCCGGGCGCCTTCTCGACCCAGTCCGCCTCGCGCCCGGCCGGCGGGTCCGAGGTCCCCCGGTAGTAACGCAGCTCGTAGCCCGCCGTGGCATCTCCCTCCGCCGTCCAGCTCACGTCCAGGCCGCCGCCGCCGGACACGGCCGTCACTGTCAAGCCGGAGGGCACTGTTATCTCAGGGACCTTGTTCGTCACCGGCTTGCCCGAGAAGTCCGCCGCCCGGTTGCCGGCCGCGTCCTGCAAATGGGGTCCGCTGGAATTCTGGTACGACAGCGTCAGCGCGTCGTTGTAGTAGATCTCTTGGCCCACTGGCAGAATCAAGTTTAGCTCTTCGGATACACCAGCTCCGTAAATAATCGCATTCGCGCACACCTTCCTGAAAGTGCCGCCAGGGGGCGTGGCTGTCAGGCAGAAGCTGGAGGCAGGCGGCAGGGCGGCATCGGTGTTGAGGGCTTGGTCAAATTCGACAACGACTGAACGGATTCCGTTTGCCAGCGCGCTCTGGAACTCCGGCCCCTTCCCGTCCAGGCTGCCGTCGACCTTGTGGAGCGCCTGGTGGCCGAGGCCTTTATGGGCCAGCGACGCGTCGCGCACCGCCTTGTCCGGGTCCGCCGAGCGGATCCGGCCGCCGCGCAGCTCCAGCGTGTTCGCGAGCACCGCGATGCCGTTGTCCGTTTCCGGGCTGCCGCCCTTCGACGTGTTCCCCGTCACCACCTCGTAGGCGAAATACAGGAACGTCGTGCCGCTGCCGCTCTCGTAATACGCCCACTTCTCGCCGAAGTCCGCGTGCATCCTGATCTTCAGCCGCGGCATGTCGCCGGTCGTCTCCACGACCACCGCCTCGTCGTAGCGCAGCCGGACCCGGATCTTCGCGCCCGCCCCGTAGGTGTCGTCCGTGCCGCCGGTGTTCGCGGCGTGCGTCGGCTCCGAGGCGAAGATCGGTGTGCCCAAGGTCCTCGGGACGTCCACCCCGCGGTCGTTCCGCACCGGCACGCCCTGCAGCGCGTTCACCTTGATGGACGGAAACCCGGAGGTCGCCAGGCTCCTGAGGGGGGTGGCGACCGCATCCGCCGCCCGGTAGGTCACCGCCACCGCCTGGTCGGCCGTCGCCGCCGTGCCCAGCGTGAGGCGCACCGTCGAGCCCGTCACCGCGACCGCCGTCGGCGTCTGGTTCGTGCCCGCCACCTGGACCGTGAACCGGGCGGTCCCCGGCACCGAGCCCGTGTCCAGCGGCTTGTTGTAGTAGAGCGTCACCTGCGTCCCGTCCGTGCTCACCCGTCCGCTCAGGAACGCCGGCCTGGTGTTCTGCGACTTGTTTATCACCGGATGGTCGTGCAGGCTGCTCGCCTTGACGCTGCCCGTCGCGCTTTGGATCGGGTTGCTCGTCGCATCCTGCGCACGGTAGCTCACCGTCACCGTGTCGCCGCGGACGATGTCCTTCACTTTCATGGTCACCACGTAGCCGCGCGTCGCGATTTCTGTCACACTGACCGGATCCAGCGCGGGATCGTACGTCCCGGTCTGCTCGTCCGGCCCGTTCGTCCCGGTGGGCGTCTGGTCCACGCCGTTCACCGTGACCGTGAAATGTTTCACCGACGGCTTCGAGTCCGTGTCCAGCGCCTGGTCGTACCAGATCCCAAGTTCATCGCCATACTGGATTATCAGGGCGCTCGTCGCCTTCGGGCGCGCCGCGAGCGTCGAATTGTTGGTCACCGGGTAGCCGGTCAGGGCGACCGCCTTGTTGCCCGCCGTGTCCTGGATGGGGTTGTCCGTCGCGTTCTGGGCGCGGTAGGTCACCGTCACCGTGTCGCCGGACCGCACCGGCGTGCCCAGCGACAACTGAATGTTGCCGTGCGCAAAGGAGACGGCCGTGGGCGTCTGGTCGGTGCCGTTCACCGACACCGTGAAATGGTTCGCGCTCGGGACCGAGTTCGGGTCCACAGCCAAGTCGTAGTCGAGCGTCACAAATTTTCCATTCAAGGACCCGATGGCGCTCCGGAGCGTCGGGCGCACAAGCGTCGATCGGTTGGTCACCGGGTGGTCGGCCAGGGCGGCCGCCTCGTTGCCCGACGCGTCCTGGATCGGGTTCTGGGTCGCATCAGCCGCGCGGTAGCTCACCGTCACCCGGTCGCCGCGGTAGACGCCCGTCACGGTCATGGCCAAGCTGCTGCCGACCACCGCGACCGGATCCAGCGCGGGATCGTACGTCCCGGTCTGCTCGTCCGGCCCGTTCGTCCCGGTGGGCGTCTGGTCGGTGCCGTTCACCGTGACCGTGAAATGGCTCACGGCCGGCGCCGAGTCCGTGTCCAGCGCCTCGTCGTAAGTGAGCGTCAGCGTCGTCGTCCCGGTCCTTTGCACCACGGCGCTCGTCACCGAAGGCGGGGTGTCGTCGGGGATCACGTCGCCGATCAGCCGCAGCCGGAGGGCGTTGTCGCCGCTGTTGGCGGTGTTCCAGCTGCTACCGGCAGTTGCCCAAAGGCGATGGTTCCCGAGGCTCCACCCCGACTGCCCGCCCGAATCCTCCGCGTCCGACGACGTGCCCCCCACGAGATAGTTGTCTAGCCCCCGCCCCTGGTTTGTATTAGAGGCAAACACGACCCAATACTTGGTGTTGGCCGCCAATTCGAGGCCGAGCGGGTCGTTGGGACCATCACCAAATGGTCGGAAGTCGGCCCGATAACTGGCCCAGGATTCCGTTGTTTCGTCGGTAAGGAATTCAGTAGCGTTCAGAGATAGCCCGCTTGGGATCCCGGACGCGTCGGCGACGATTTGTATTTCGGGAGCTAGGCCGGGATCGTCCGTCCCAGTTTTCCGTTTCACCCAAAAGTCCACGTGCTTCAGCGTGATGGAGCCGGAGCCGGTGGTGAACGACGTTGCGTAGTGCCTATGGAAGCCGCCCGCATGATCGTCAGTGGATGTCTGCCCGTTGTTGCTCACCAGGGTGACATTGGTGGTCTGCGCCTGTGCGGGCGCGGCGAGGACGAGCGCCGCCAGCAGCAGCGCCGGCGCGGCCAGCATTGCCGCCGCGCGCGGCAGGCGGGCGAGGAAGTCCGCAAAGGTTGAGGCGGCGCCCGCCGGGCGGCGGAGGCGGGCGGTCAGGCGGCGGGACGGGCGCTCCCGGCGGGCGCCGGGAGCCTGTCCTGAGGCTGTCAAAGGGGCGCGGCGCATGGCGTCAGCCGCGCGGCAGGAATGCGGGACAGGCAAGCGCGCCGCCCGGACATCGCCCGGACGCAACTCGGCTCTCGGCTCTCGGCTCTCGGCTCTCGGCTCTCGGCTCTCGGCTCTCGGC
>WTGR01000883.1 GCA_011523485.1 Acidobacteriota bacterium | reverse complement strand
GGCATCCGGATCCTGAAGATCTGGGTGGACGCGCGCGACGAGCGGCGGGGCGCGCAAGTGAAGCTCCACCCGGACATCTACGCCGCGATCCTCGACGAGGCCCAGGTGCGGGACATCCGGGTGATCGCGCACGCGACCACGCTGGAGGACCACAAGCGGCTGATCGCGGCCGGCGCCCGGCGCTTCATCCACATGCCCTACGACGTGCCCGTCGATGACGAGTATCTGGAGCTCGTCGCGGCGCGCAACGTCTTCATCGTCCCGACCATCGGGATGGTCACCCGGCGCGAGCCGTACCGGCGGCCGGTCTACGAGGACCCCTTCTTCCAGGAACAGGTCCCGGAGGAAGTCGTCGCGATGCTGCGGGACGCGGCCGGCACCGCAGGAGCCGTCGGCCCCAGGACGGCCGCGGACGAGGCGCGGGCGCGGGTGATCCGGAACAACTTCCTGCGGCTGCGCGACCACGTCATCCTGGGCACCGACGCCGGCGCGGTGGGCGACTTCTTCGGCTATGCGGATCACCTGGAACTGGAGCTCTTCGTGCGGCTGGGAATGACGCCGGCCGAAGCGATCGTGGCCGCCACCACCCGGGCGGCGCGGGCGTTCGGGCTGATCGAAACCGGGAGCATCGAGGCCGGACGGCGCGCCGACTTCGTGGTGCTCGACGCCAACCCGCTCGACGACATCACGCATACGCGGGAGATTGCCGCGGTCTACCTCCGAGGCGTCCCGGTCGACCGCGCGGCGTTGCGCGGGCGCTGGACGGAGTCGGCAGAGACCGGCGGGCGTCCGGCGCGGGGCGGGCAGGAGCGCAGTGCCACGGACCCCGAACCGGTGGTCTTCCGTTGGGTGGGAACCACCGCCCACGCCTGGGGAGCGTGGGTCACCCCCGGCGCCGCCGTCGACGACTGGATCGAGCAGGCCATCGCGCTGTGCGCCGGGGAGGACGTCTGCGAAATCAACGTCTTCGAGGGCCCGGAGCACGCGACGCACGAGATTCCCGTGCCCGAAGCGAACCGGGAGGGCCTGAAGTGGGTCCTGCGCTACCGGCGCGACGAGACGCCCCGCGTCGTGGTCGAAGAAGTGCGGGCGGAACCGGGGCGCGAGCCCCGCACGTGGACCTTCGATCGGTGAGCACGGGGTCGCGGTTCCCCACGCGACGGGGCCGGCCGTCAACGGATGATCGCCTCCTGCTTGATGGCTTCCCCGGTTCGCCGCGCGACCGGGCCGGCCGGACACGGGCAGCGGGCCCGCTCGGGCCGCGAATACGGCCCCATTGGATACCGGTGCGACCCATCGCACCGCGTAGCGCCAATGTATGATGGAACCATGCGCTCGCTCCTCGTGCTTGCGGTGGCTGGCGCGCTCTGGGGCTTGGCGCCGCCGGTTCTCGCGCCGGTGGCGGCGTCGGAACCGGCCGGTCCACGGACAGCCGTCGGTTTGGCGCCCGCGACGCCGGACGACCCCGGCAACACCAGCACCACCGCGGACCCGCCGCCCCTTCCAGGCCGCGCCTGGCGGGCGGCGCTCGCGGGCGGCGCGGCGGCGGCCGGCGCTGCGCTGCGGACGTCCGCCGGCGCTCACCCGGCGCACCCGCGGCTCGTCTCGGCCGGGTCCTCCGGCAACCCGAATCCCCGCTCCCGCCAGTACATCTCCCCGCTGACCATCAGTCTCCGGATCTAGCTGCTTCGACGGGGCTTCGTCCCGACCCCTCGCGCGGGTTCGCGGCGCCCATGCGCCCCACGTTTCCCGCGGGCGTATCGTGCGCGCCGTCGGCCGGGCGGCCTTGCCCGGCCTCTTGAGGGGCTCCGTGCCGAACCCCACCCCACGGTGACACGACCAGCGGTCTGCGCGCGCCCGTGCGTCTGTGCGGGAACGCGCCCCGCCGGTCCGTCGCGTTCGGAGGACGCAGAAGAAAAGGGGACAGCTATGGCTATGCAGAAGCAGCTTCGGTGGCGCGTGCTCGCGGTGGCAGGTGTGGTAGCGGTCGCGGTCGGCGTGTTGTGGCCGCCGGCCGACACGATACGGCTGGGTCTCGACCTGCGCGGCGGGGTCCAACTCATCCTGCGGGTCCGGACCGACGAGGGGTTGCGGATCGAGGCGGAAACCGAGGCCCGGCGGCTGCACGAGCAGGCCGGGCTCGACGGCATCGCGCTCGGCTCGGTCCGGGCCGCCTCGCCCACCGGGATCCTGGTCGAGGGCGTGCCCCCCGACCGCGATGCCGAGTTCCGCCGCCTGGCCGACGCCCAGCTCGCCGGCTACGAACCGGTCTCGGCCGCCGGCGGCGTCCACCGCTATCGGCTGCGGCCGGACGTCGAGCGGGCGCGCCGGGACGAGACGGTCCGCCAGGCGCGCCTGACCATCGCGCGGCGGATCGAGGCGTTCGGGGTCACCGAGCCGGTCATCGCGCGGCACGGGGCCGCGGGCGACCAGATCCTGGTGCAGTTGCCGGGGGTGGCCGACGTCGACGGCGCCAAGGCGGTCATCCGCTCCACCGGGGTCCTCGAGCTCAACCTGATCGAGGCGGGGCCAGCGGCATCCCGCGCCCACCTTCTCGAGACGACCCGGGGCGTGCTGCCGCCTGCGCTGGAGATCGTGCCGGGGGACGCCCCGGCCGGCGACGGACCGGACGTGTTCTACCTCGTACGTCGGACCGCGCCGATCTCCGGCCGCGATCTGCGTCATGCCCGGCCGACGGTCGACGAGTTCAATCGACCGGCCATCGGGTTCTCGCTGAACCGGGACGGCGCACGGTCGTTCGCGGCGCTCACCGGGGCCAACGTCGGCCGCGACCTCGCCATCATCCTCGACGGCCGCGTGCAGTCGGTCGCCGTCATCGAGGAGCCGATCACCGGCGGCGAGGGACGGATCCACGGGGTCTTCACGCCGCAGGAGGCGTCCGACCTCGCCCTGATCCTGCGGTCGGGCGCCCTGCCGGCGTCGCTCGACTATCTCGAGGAACGGATGATCGGCGCGAGCCTCGGCGCCGACTCGATCCGCGCCGGACTCACCGCGTCGCTGGCCGGCCTGATGGCGGTGGCGCTCTTCATGCTGGTCTACTACCGCGCTTCCGGCGTCAACGCGGTGGTGGCGGTCGCGCTCAATCTTCTTCTGTTGCTGGCCGGCGTCGCCGCGGCCGGCGCGGAGCTGACGCTGCCCGGCATCGCCGGGCTGATCCTGACGATCGGCGTCGGCGTGGACTCGAACGTCCTGATCTTCGAGCGGATCAAGGAAGAGCTCCCGACCGCCAGAGGAGTGCGGGCCGCCGTCGCCGCCGCCTTCGACCGGGTCTTCCTGACCATTCTCGACACGCACCTCACCTCGTTGATCGCGGCCGCCTTTCTGTACCAGTTCGGGTCGGGACCGATCCGGGGTTTCGCGACGACGCTGTTCTTCGGGCTGGTCTCGAACGTGTTCACCGCGGTGTTCGTCTCGCGCACGCTGTTCGGTCTCGTCCTGGCCCGCCGGCGCGCGGCGACCCTCAGCATCTGACGCTCGCGACGAAGAGGGACTTCACATGCGCGAGTCGGTGTCGTCAGCGGCGCTTGCTCGACGACCTTCATCGCCCCGCGGTCGCCGTGCCGTTCCGCAGCGCGACGTCGGCGGGTTCTGAAGAGGGGGCAGGCGTCGGCTTCGGCGCGGTCGCCGGGTCACTTTCCCGGCCGCCGCCGCCGCCGCCGCGCGGCCTGCGCGTTCTTCTCCACGCGGAGCTTCCACGCCGTGCGAAGCGCGCCCGCCAGGGTCTCCTCGTCGGCCGCGGCCAGGCGGATGTGGGTCGCGCCCATGCGTCCCCAGCCGCCCGCGACCGGCACGAAGGTCTCGGGCGCCTCGCCGACGAACATCGCCTGAACCTCCGGCGTGAGCATCAGATTGCCGTAGCCCTGCGCCTGGTGGGCCAGCGTTGCGAAGATCCGGCCGCCGACGCGGAAATCCGGTGAGCCCATGTGCGAGCTCTCCTCCGCCCCGTCGAGGCCGAGTGCGAGCCTGCGAAAGTCGTCGATGGTCGCCACGTCACCAAGACACTACCACCTTGCTACGCTGAGACATCCAAACGAGGAGCAGGGGCATGGCCTGCATGACGCGCGCTTTCGGGGCCGTGGGGTTGACTACCAGCGGGATATCCTCGGAAAGAGCCGTGACATGAACAGCGCATCGACGGCCGTTTGTCGAGCACGCGAGCAGCACGCGCGCCGGTGGCCCAAAGTGTCGGCTTGCGGCGCCGACGCCAAGGTCGCCCAGGTCTGGTCGCGCTCATGCACCGGAGCGCTTGGCCGAGTGGCCGTGAATGATGCGCCACAGCTTCTCGGGCCGCAGCATCATGTCCAGATGCCGCACGCCGAAGCCGCTCAGGGCGTCGACCGCGGCGCCGACGATGCAGGGTGTCGAGCCGATGGTGCCGGCTTCGCCCACCCCCTTGGCCCCGAGCGGATTGACCGGCGTCGGCGTGACCGTGTTGTCGAGCTCGAAGCGCGGGAAATCGCTCGCCCGCGGCAGCGCGTAGTCCATGAACGAGGCGGTCAGCGGCTGGCCGGCGGCGTCGTAGGCGACCTCCTCGATCAGCGCCTGCCCGATGCCCTGGGCGAGCCCGCCGTGGATCTGTCCCTCGACGATGAGCGGATTGATGAGGTGGCCGGCGTCGTCGACCGCCACCATCTTCAGCAGCCGCGGCTCACCCGTCTCTCGGTCGATTTCGAGCATCGCGATGTGGCAGCCGAACGGGTAGGTGTTGTTCGCCGGCTCGAAGAACGCCTCGTCGCTGAGCCCCGGGGTCAGACCCGCGGGCAGCCTGATCGGCCGGTAGGCGTAGGCGGCGACCTCGGCGAACGGCCTGGCCGATGCCGGCGCGCCCCTGACGGCTATCGTCCCGTTCTCGAAGACGAGGTCGCTCTCGTGCGCCTCGAGCAGCGCGGCGGCGAACTTCGCCATCCTGGCCTTCACCTTGCCGCCCGCTTCGTGCAGCGCCGCCCCGCCGACCGCCTGCGAGCGACTCGCGAACGTGCCGATGCCCTGCTTCACGACCGCGGTGTCGCCGTGGTGGATCGTGACGTGGTCGAGCGGCACGCCGAACTGATCGGCCAGCATCTGCGCGAAGGTGGTCTCGTTGCCCTGCCCGTGCGGCGAGGCGCCGGTCGTCGCGCTGA
>WTGR01000053.1 GCA_011523485.1 Acidobacteriota bacterium | reverse complement strand
AGAACAGCCCGTCGCGCTCCGGCTTGAACGTGCGGTAGTTGATCGTCTCCGGCTTGGTCACCTCGCCGTGCGACCACGACAGGATCTTCTCCGGGGACGCGAGGGTGATCCGGATGGCGTCGAAATCGACGGTCAGGGAACTGCGGTCTGCAAAGCTGGGTCGCATGGAGTTCCTTCCCTCACGCCTCGCCGTCGGCGCCTTCGAGCATGGCGGAAGCGACGTCGACGGCGGACTCCTCGCCGGCATCGCCGTCGCCGGACTCCGCATCGACCGCCGCGGCCTCGACCAGCGGCGTCCGGGTCTTGATCAGATCGACGTCGAGGCACAGCGCCTGCAACTCGCGGATCAGGACGTTGAACGACTCCGGCAGGCCCGGGGCGAACGACGCGTCGCCCTTGACGATCGCCTCGTAGATCTTGGCGCGGCCCGTGACGTCGTCCGATTTCGCCGTCAGCAGCTCCTGCAGAATGTGCGCGGCGCCGTAGGCCTCGAGCGCCCACACCTCCATCTCGCCGAACCGCTGTCCGCCGAACTGCGCCTTGCCGCCCAGCGGCTGCTGCGTGATCAGCGAGTACGGCCCGATCGAGCGGGCGTGGATCTTGTCGTCGACCAGGTGCGACAGCTTCAGCATGTAGATGTAGCCGACGGTCACCTTCTGCTCGAACGGCTCGCCGCTCATCCCGTCGTACAGGGTCGTCTTGCCGCCGGTCGGCAGCCCCGCCTTGTCGAGCCACTGCTTGATCTCGGGCTCGCGGGCGCCGTCGAAGACCGGCGAAGCGAAGTACAGCCCCAACTGGTGGGCCGCCCAGCCCAGGTGCGTCTCCAGAATCTGGCCGACGTTCATGCGCGACGGCACGCCGAGCGGATTGAGAACGATCTCCACCGGCGTCCCGTCGGGCAGGCGCGGCATGTCCTCTTCCGGCAGGATGCGCGCGATGACGCCCTTGTTGCCGTGGCGGCCGGCCATCTTGTCGCCCACCGAGAGCTTGCGCTTCATGGCGACGTACACCTTGACCAGCTTGATGACGCCCGGCGGGAGCTCGTCGCCGCGGCGGATCTTCTCCTTCTTCTCCTCGAAGAGCTGCCGGATCACCTCGACCTGCCGCTCGGTGCGCATTTCGAGCGCCTGCAGTTCGTCCTCCAGCGCGGCGTCCTCGGTCTCGATCCGCACCCGCGCAAGCTCCGTGAAGGGCAGCTCGCGGATGATCTTCTCGGTGAGCACCGTTCCCTGCTCGAGGCGCCGCTCGGTCCCGAACTCGTTGTAGAGGTCGGCGGCCAGCTTCCGCCCCTTGACCAGGGTGAGCAGCCGCTTCTTGACCTCGTCGTGCAGGATGCGGATCTCGTCCTGCAGGTTCTTCTCCATCATCTCCAGCTCTTCGGCCTCGATCGCCTTCGCGCGGTCGTCCTTCTCGATTCCCTTGCGCGAGAAGATCCGGACGCCGACCACGATGCCTTCGATGCCGGGCGGGCAGAGCAGCGACGCGTCGCGCACGTCGCCCGCCTTCTCGCCGAAGATGGCGCGCAGCAGCTTCTCCTCCGGCGTGAGCTGGGTTTCGCCCTTGGGCGTGACCTTGCCGACGAGGATGTCCGACGGCTTGACGTAGGCGCCGATGCGGATGATGCCGCTCTCGTCGAGATCCTTGAGGAAGCCCTCGGAGACGTTCGGGATGTCGCGGGTGATCTCCTCGGGTCCGAGCTTGGTGTCGCGCGACTCGATCTCGAACTCCTCGATGTGTATCGAGGTGTAGTAGTCGTCCTTCACCAGGCGCTCGGAGACGAGAATGGCGTCCTCGAAGTTGTAGCCGCGCCAGGGCATGAAGGCGACGAGCACGTTGCGCCCGAGCGCCAGCTCGCCGCGCTCGGTGCACGGCCCGTCGGCGAGCACCTGCCCCTTGTCCACCCGCTGCTCCACCCGCACGATGGGCTTCTGGTTGATGCAGGTGTTCTGGTTGGATCGCCGGAACTTCGTCAGGTTGTAGATGTCGGCGCCCATCTCGCTCGACGCGTCGGCGCCGGCCTGCTCGCCTTCGACGCGCACCACGATCCGCTGCGAGTCCACGAAGTCGACCACGCCGCTGCGGCGCGCCGTCACGACGGCGCCCGAGTCGCGGGCCGTGATGTACTCCATGCCGGTGCCGACGAACGGCGCGCGGGCGCGCAGCAGCGGAACCGCCTGCCGCTGCATGTTCGAGCCCATCAGCGCGCGGTTCGCGTCGTCGTTCTCGAGGAACGGAATCAGCGACGCGGCCACCGAGACCAGTTGCTTCGGCGAGACGTCGATGAACTCGACCTTCTCGCGCTCCGCGAGCACGAAGTTCCCGGCCTCGCGCGAGTTGATCCGCTCGTCGACGAGACCGCCCTCGTCGTTGAGCTTGGCGTTCGCCTGGGCGATGACGTACTTGTCCTCCTCCCACGCCGACAGGTAGAAGGAGTGCGGCTCGTACTCCGCGGGGCGCTTCTTGCGGCGCTTCGCCGCCGCGTTCTCGGCCTCGGCTTCGGCCGCCTCGACGACGTCGCCCACCTTGAACTTCGTGCCGCCCGCGTTGGCGATCTTCACGTAGTCGACGGCGCGGCCCGTCTTGACGGTGCGGTACGGCGACTCGATGAAGCCGAACTCGTTGATGCGCGCATAGCACGACAGCGACGAGATCAGCCCGATGTTCGGACCCTCCGGCGTCTCGATGGGGCAGATCCGGCCGTAGTGGGTGGGGTGCACGTCGCGCACCTCGAAACCCGCCCGCTCCCTCGACAGCCCGCCCGGGCCGAGCGCCGACAACCGGCGCTTGTGGGTGATCTCCGACAGCGGGTTGGTCTGGTCCATGAACTGCGACAACTGCGACGACCCGAAGAACTCGCGGATCGCGGCCATCACCGGCTTGGCGTTGATCAGGTCGTGCGGCATGGCCGTGGCCATCTCCTGATAGACGGACATCTTCTCCTTGATGGCCCGCTCCATCCGCACCAGACCGATCCGGAACTGGTTCTCGAGCAGCTCGCCGACCGACCGCACGCGGCGGTTGCCGAGGTGGTCGATGTCGTCCACGTTCGACGGGTTCCGCCGCAGGGTCAGCAGATACCGGATGACCTCGTAGAAGTCCTGCGACTGCAGCACCCGCTCGTCGAGCGAGGTGTCCAGGCCGAGCTTCGTGTTCAGCTTCAGCCGCCCCACCCGCGAGAAGTCGTACTTCTGCTGGTTGAAGAACAGGCTCTCGAACAGCGAGCGCGAGCTGTCGAGGGTGGGCGGATCGCCGGGCCGCAGCCGCCGGTAGATCTCGATCAGCGCCTCCTCGTGCGTCTTGATCGGATCCTTCTTCAATGTCGCCGACAGCACCGGGCCAACCTCGTCCTGCTCGGGAAAGAAGACCTCGATGGCGCCGACTTCCTTCTCCTGCGCCATCGCCACGAGGCGCGGCGTGAGCTCCTCGTTCGCTTCGAGGATCACCTCGCCCGTCTCCGGGTCGACGACGTCGGCCACCGCGAAGGCGCCGGTGAGCTCCTCGGGCGCCAGCTCGACCGAGGCGATGCCGGCCCGCTTGAGGGCCTCGATGCCGGTGCGCGTCAGCTTGCGCTGCTTCCTGACCAGCACGTCGCCGCCCGCCCCCTCGACGTCGGCCGCCGCGCGCCGGCCGACCAGGGTGTCGCTGACCGCCCAGGCCAGAGCCGACCCGGTGGCGACGATGCGCTCCACCGTGTAGAAGGTCCGGATGATGTCATCCGGGTCGTGCAGCCCGAGCGCCCGCAGGAAGACGGTGGCCAGGAACTTGCGCTTCCGGTCGATGCGGACGTACAGCAGGTTCTTGGCGTCGTACTCGAACTCCACCCACGATCCGCGGTACGGAATGATCTGCGCGACGAAGGCGGCCTTGTCCTCCGAGTGGAAGAACGCGCCCGGCGAGCGGTGCAACTGCGAGACGATGACGCGCTCGGTACCGTTGATGAAGAACGTTCCGTTGTCGGTCATCAACGGAATCTCGCCGAAGTAGACCTCCTGCTCCTTGATGTCCCGGATCGACTTCACCCCGGTGTCCGGATCCTTGTTCCAGACCCCGAGCTGAATCGTCACCTTGAGGGGCACCGAATAGGTCATGCCCCGTTCCTGGCATTCCTGGACGTCGTACTTCAGCCGCAGACCGACGGTCTCGCCGCACACGTCGCACACGGTGCCGCGGACGTTGTCCGCCGCGCCGCACGACGGGCAGATGACCTCGCGCTCGCCGTAGGGGTCGGCCTCGAGCACGGCGCCGCACTGCGAGCACTGCTGCCGCAGATGCTGCAGGCCGCTCAGGCGCTTGCACTTGCACTCCCAGTCGCCGATCGAGTAGTCGATGAACTCGAGCGAGGAGTTCTCCCGGAAGTCGCTGATCGGAAAGACGGACTTGAACACCGACTGCAGACCGGCGTCCTCACGCTCGGCCGGCATCCGGTTCATCTGCAGGAAGCGCTCGTACGACTTCTTCTGGATCTCGATGAGGTTCGGGATCGGAACCGCCGCGCGGATCTTGGAGAAGTCGATGCGCTCGCGATATACGTTCTTCGGCAGGATGTGCTGCACGGTTGAAGCCCTCTCCGTCGATCAAGGAAACGCGTCGGACGCGGTCGCGTCGCGCGGCCCTTCCTGCAAGCCGAGCGCGCCCGGACCGACCCGCCGGCGGCGCGGGCGCGCCGCCGGCGACGGACGGCCGCCGACACCCGCCGGGCCACGACGTGCGCCGAGGCCTACTTGATCTCGGCCTTGGCGCCGACTTCCTCGAACTTCTTCTGCAGCGCCTCCGCCTCGTCCTTGGGGATCGCTTCCTTCACGGCGCTCGGCGCGCTCTCGACCAGATCCTTCGCCTCCTTGAGGCCCAGGCTCGTGACCTCGCGGACCACCTTGATCACGTTGATCTTCTTCGGCCCGATCTCGGTCAGCGTCACCGTGAACTCGGTCTGCTCCTCCTCGGCCGCCGCCGCGCCGGGCGCCGCGGCCCCCGCGATCGCGACCGGCATCGCGGCCGCCGCCGACACGCCCAGCTCGTCCTCGAGCCGCTTGACGAGTCCCGACAGCTCGAGAACCGACATTTCCTTGATGTAATCGACCACCTGGTCCTGGGTCACGTCAGCCATGCTCAGCCTTCCTCCTCGGACTTCTTCTTCTCGACCTGGCTCAGAACGCTCATCAAGTC
>WTGR01000646.1 GCA_011523485.1 Acidobacteriota bacterium | reverse complement strand
GAATCAGAATCAGCTTCATTGGGATCCACCGGGTCGCCGTCGTCGAGGTTGCGGACCACCTCGAACGGACCGGTGATCACGAAATCGCCTTCCTCGAGGCCGCTCAGGGCCTCGAAGTAGCGCTCGCCGGCGATTCCGGTGGCCACCGGCACGAACGCCGCGCGTCCCTGCCGCACCACGAACACGCCTTCCCGCTCTTCGCGCGTGGTGGCGCTGCCGCCCGCCGCCGGCTCGGAGGAGGCGGAGGCGGGGCGCGAGAGGACGCCGGATCCGGAGTCGCTCGATTCCCGCACGATCCGGCCGGCCGCATCGATCTCGACCTCGCGCACGGTGGTCGCCTGGATGGGCACGGCCAGCGATGCCGTCCGCGTCGCCGTCGTGATCTCCGCGGTGCAGGTGAAGCCGGGCCGCACGCCCGGAATGAAGCCGTCGACGACGACGACGACCAGGAAGTTCGTTGCCTCCTGCGTGGCGCCGGCGCCCGCGTTCTGGTTCTGAATCGGGCTGTTGCCGATCTCGGTCACGCGGCCGGTGTAGGTGCGGTCCGGCAGCGCGTCGATCGTGATCTCCACCGGCTGGCCGAGCCGCACGGCCGGGATGTCGGTCTCGTCGACCTCGATCTCGGCCTCGAGCACCGAGAAGTCGGCGATGGTCAGCAGCACCGTTCCGGGGTTGTTCATCGTGCCGATGACCACCGTCTCCCCCTCTTCGATGTTGCGCCGGGTCACGATGCCGTCGATGGGGGACGTGATGGTCACCTGCGTGAGGTCGTAGCGCGCGCTGTCGAGCGTCGCCCGTTCCTGGAGGATGCGCTGCGCCGCCCCCTCCACGTCCACCTCCCGCGCCCTGAGCTCGGTCTCGCGCAGCTCCACGTCGGCGACCGCCTGCTCGTAGACTTCACGGGAGACGAGACGGAGGGACCAGAGGTCCGCCTGCCGCTCCAGGTTCTCGCGGGCGATCTCGAGGTTGACGCGGGCCGTCTCCACGGCGACGAGCGCCTGCTGATGGGCCGCGATGGTGGCCTCGAGGGAGGCCTCGCCGCGGTTGACGATCGCCTGCAGGTTCTCCGGGTCGATCTGAAGCAGGAACTGCCCGGCCGTGACCCGTTCGCCCTCGTCCACCGCCAGGCGCGTGACCCGGCCCATCGTGCTGGCGCTCATGTCGACCGAGAGTTGCGGTTGAATGGTGCCGGGCGCGGAGACGATGGCGACGAGATCGCGCCGCTCGATCTCCTCCACGTCGACTTCCGCCGCGTCGGAGCGTTCGAACAGCAGATTGACGGCCACGAGCGCGGCGCCGGTCAGGATTACGAGTCCGCCGACGAGGAGCTTTCTGGACATGTTCAGAAACCGAGGTTCGTGCGCAGCACCGCGATGATCAGGATGATGCCGGCGTAGATGCCGAACAGGGTGGTGGCGATCGGCGCGGTGCGGCGCTTCCAGGCGACGGCCAGGCCGATCGACAGGAGCATGATCCACCACACGTTGACGAGATCGAGGGTGCTGAGCAGCTTGAAGGCGAACGCATCCTCGTCGAGCATGGGTGCGAAGGCCGCCAGCGTGGTGGGTGACGTAATCGCCTCGCGCGCGTAGTTGAGCGGGACGGCGAAGAGCTGCTGCACCAGGAACACCAGGCCGGCGTGGGCGACGACGGAGAAGACCTGCCCGAAACTCGCTCCCCCGCCCAGAAGGCCGTGGCCGACGCCGTGCAGGATGCCGGCCAGGACCACGCAGAAGATCGGCACGCCGACCAGCAGGAAGCCGAACGAGGAGTACGCCGCGAACCGGACGCTGTCCTCCATCTCGGCTCGCACCTCGTCGGTCACCGTGGCCCCGAAGGATTCCATCGAGGAGATCTGCTGGTCGAGCAGGGCCCGTTGCGCGAAGTCGGTGGACAGGAGCAGGCTGCTCAGCACCGCCGCGCCGCCGACGCTCAGCGCCAGGACCCCGATCCAGCGCGGGTCGGCCATCACGCGCTCGAACGTCTCGCGCGGCGACGTGAGGATGCCGACGACGCGGGCGCTCAGGCCGAGGCGCTCGACCGGCGGCTCGACGTCCAACCCGTTCCGGCCCTGCATGATCTCTCCATTCTAGCGCCTGCTTCGGGTCATCCGCCGCGGATGCCGCGGCGCCGACTCCCGGCGCGTCGGGGTTTGCGCCCCGCGGGGCGCCTGCCGCCGGCCCGGACGACGTCGAGCCCGCCCGGAGTTGCGCGCCCGCACTCGTTTGATACGTCGCGG
This sequence comes from Acidobacteriota bacterium, assembly GCA_011523485.1. The sequence goes on along the minus strand of WTGR01000646.1, from coordinate 2,939 downwards.
CGGGCCGGAAGTTCATCGTTTCGGAAGCCTTGACAGCGCGTGGTCCGTACCGTAGGATGCGTCGCTCGCGACGGGGCGTAGAGCAAGATCCGGATTCCCTGTGCTTGGTTTCGTTCCCAGTGAGCTCTTTTTCACGAAGGGCGTCGGCACGCACCGCGAGAAGCTGACGTCGTTCGAGCTGGCGTTGCGGTCGGCCGGCATCGCGGCTTGCAACGTCGTGCGCGTCTCCAGCATCTTCCCGCCCGGTTGCCGCATTCTCCCGCGCGGGGAGGGCATAGAGCGGTTGAAGCCCGGGCAGGTGACCTTCGTGGTCATGTCCGAGGCGGCCACCAGGGAGCCCCACCGCCTCATCGCCGCGACGGTCGGCGTCGCCATCCCCCGCGACCCCAGCCTGTACGGCTATCTCTCCGAGCACCACAGCTTCGGCGAGGACGAGGAGACCGCCGGCGACTACGCCGAGGATCTCGCCGCTGAAATGCTGGCCACCACCCTCGGGCTGAAGTTCGATCCCGAAAAGAGCTGGGACGAGAACAAGGAGGTCTGGCGCCTGTCGAACCAGATCGTCCGGACCCAGCACGTCACGCAGACCGCCGTGGGCGATCGCGACGGCTTGTGGACGACGGTGGTGGCCGCCGCCGTCATGGTCGGCTGATTTCCCGCCGCCGTTCGCGCGGCGCTCCGCCAGGGTTGACAACAGCCGGCGGCGCGCTACAATGGAGTTACCCCCTGCTCACCTTCGAACCCCGGGAAGTAGCGGTTTCCCGGTGTCTGTTCGACTAGGCGAACTACTGATCGAGAAGCGGCGCATCACGTCCGCGCAACTTCAGGAAGCGCGGGCGTACAAGGACGCCAACGGGGGCGATCTGGCCAGCGCCCTGACCCGCCTGGGGCTCGTCCCGGCCGACGAGATCGCCGCGTTGCGCGGTGCGCAGTACGGCGTGCGATCGGTCGATCTCTCCGGGTTCGAAATCGAGCCCGCCGTTCTCGATCTCGTACCGGCCGACACGGCGCGCGAGCACGGAATCGTGCCGTTGCGGCGTTCCGGGGCGAACCTGACGGTCGCGATCACGGATCCGCGCAACGTCGCCGTGCTCGACGAGGTCCGGTTCAGGACCGGCTGCGCCGTCGAGCCGCTGCTGGCGTCGGAGGCCGCGGTCGCCGAGGCCATCGCGCGCTACTACGACGCGCCCCTGGACACGTCCGGGGCGGACCGCGGCGAGAGCACGCTCGACGTCGCGGTGCGGGAGCTCGACCGGTTGTCCGGAGGTGCGGACGACCCGCGGGCCGGCGGCGGCGCGCAGGAGATCGATCTGGTCCCGGGTGACGATGCACGCGGGCAGGCGCCGGTGGTGAAGCTGGTCAACGCGATCCTGGCGTCCGCCGTCCAGCGGGGCGCCAGCGACGTGCACGTCGAGCCGTACGAGAAGGAGTTCCGGATCCGGTTCCGCGTCGATGGCGTCCTGCACCCGGTGATGACGCCGCCGATGCGGATGCGCGACGCCGTCACCTCGCGTCTCAAGGTGATGGCGAAGCTCGACATCGCGGAGCGGCGCGTGCCGCAGGACGGGCGGGTCCGGGTCCGGTGCCGGGACGGCGGCTCGACGAAGGCGATCGACCTGCGCGTCTCCTGCCTGCCGACGCTCTTCGGCGAGAAGATCGTCCTGCGGCTGCTCGACAAGTCGCATCTCGTGCTCGACATGACGAAGCTCGGTTTCGAGGAGGCGCCGCTCCGGCGTTTCACGGCCAACATCCGCAGGCCGTGGGGCATGGTGCTGGTGACCGGCCCGACCGGCAGCGGCAAGACCAGCACGCTGTATTCCTCGCTCGCGCAGCTCAACAATCCGGACACCAACATCGTGACCGCCGAGGATCCGGTGGAGTTCAACCTCGACGGCGTCAACCAGGTGCAGATTCGCGAGGCGATCGGCCTCAGCTTCGCGGCCGCCCTCCGCGCCTTCCTCCGGCAGGACCCGAACGTCATCCTCGTCGGCGAGATCCGGGACGTCGAGACGGCGGAGATCGCCGTGAAGGCGGCGCTGACCGGCCACCTGGTGTTGTCGACCCTGCACACCAACGACGCGCCGAGCGCCGTCAGCCGGCTCCTGAACATGGGGGTCGAGCCCTTTCTGATCGCCGGCTCGGTGAATCTGATCTGCGCCCAGCGACTCGTCCGGCGCCTGTGCCGCGGCTGCGCGGCCCCGGCCGCGGCGAGTCCGGCGTCGCTCCGCGAACTCGGGTTCAGCGAGGCGAGGGCGCGCACGGTGGCGCCGAGGGAGGGACGCGGGTGCGAGGCGTGCAACGGCACCGGCTACCGGGGTCGGGTCGGCCTGTACGAGGTGCTGGAAGTGACCGAACCGTTGCGCGAGAGGATTCTCGCGGGGGGAGCCGCGCGCGCGCTGCGGCGGGCGGCAATCGACGAGGGCATGCTCACCCTGCGCGAGAGCGGGCTCTGCAAGATCGCCGAGGGGGTCACCTCGGTCGACGAAGTGGTCCGGGAGACCGTCCGATGACCGCCCCGTCGACCCTGTCGGAGCTGCTCGCCCGCACGGTCGAGCGCGGCGGGTCGGATCTGCACGTGACGGTGGGCACCCCGCCGCAGATCCGGGTGCACGGCGCGCTCGAGCCGCAGTCGGATCTCCAGCCCCTGACGCCTGCGGACGCCAGACGGCTGATCTACGAGGCACTGACCTCGGCGCAACGCCAACGCTTCGAGGAGACGCTCGAGCTCGACGTGTCGTTCGGGATCGAGGGCGTGGCCCGGGTGCGGGCCAACGTCTTCAGCCAGCGGGGCGCGCCGGCGGCGGTCTACCGACTCATCGCGGAGACGATCCCGGAGCTCGACCGGCTCGGGCTGCCTCCCGTCGTGGCGGACCTGGTCGCTCGGCCGCACGGCCTGGTGCTGGTGACCGGCCCGACCGGCAGCGGCAAGAGCACGACGC
>WTGR01000519.1 GCA_011523485.1 Acidobacteriota bacterium | reverse complement strand
TGCTGAGCCCCGCCTTCCAGCCGGGCAGGGACCGGCCGGCGAGAAAGTACTCTTCCAGGTTCTTCGACGCCTGCCGGCGGTTCCGGAGGCCGACGCCGACGGCGTAGGCGATGAAGAGGACGACGATCAACGCGTCGATCAGGCTCACGCGTCGATTCTGCCATGGGCTGGCCTGCGTTGAGCGGTGGCGCCGGGCAGCGGACGGCTACGTCGCCGGGAGCGGGCTCGTCACGGCGAGCCGCGGCCAGAGGATACCCGCCGACGGGAGCTGTCCCGACGGCGGCTCAGAAGCGGAACTGCCGCGTGAGCTTCACTACGAAGGCGCGGTTCTCCAGCATCGGCGAAGCTGCGGCTCCTCAGATTCGTGAAGGTGTCCCGCTGATCGTTGTAGACGATGAACAGCTCGCTCCCCGGCTGATACTCCCAGCGCCGGCGCACGTTCGTGCTCGGCATGACGGTCAGTGCTGTTCCGTCCGCAGTGCGATCGCAGGATCCACCCGGCTTGCCTGGCGAGCGGGGAGCCATACCGCCAGCCCGGAGGCGAGGCTGAGCAGAGTGGCAGCGGTGCTCAGGACGGCGGGATCTCCCGCGCTCACGCCGAAGAGGAGGCCGGCGATCAACCTCGTGGTGCCCAGGGCTCCCACGAGGCCAATCGCGATGCCGGCTGCCGCCAGGCGCATGCCGTCACCGATGACGAGGTTCCTCACGCGCCGGGCGTCCGCGCCCAAGGCGAGGCGGATCCCCATTTCCCGCACGCGTTGCTGCGCGAGGAACGCCATGAGCCCGTATACGCCGGTGGTGGCCAGCACCACTGCCAGCGCGGCGAAGGTCAACGCAATCAACAGGCTGAGGTCGGCGTCGGCGAGCGAGTCGGCAATGGTTGCGCGCAGGGTACGCACACCGCTGACCGGAACTCCCCCCGCTGCCTGCTGGAGCCTTGGCTTGCGGACAGCGTCTCGTTCGCACCGGCTCTCGATACCCGCAGGGCCGGGTGGATCCCGACGAGGATGCTCGTGCCGCTCGCGGCCAGCACCGAGAAGGCGCCGACGCGCCAGTCCAGTGTCAAGGCGGCCGCGTCGTCGCCGAGCCGGGGCAGGTACACCGGACTGAAGGCAAGGAACGCGCGCGCGCCGGCCAGGCCGAGAGCGAGGCCGCCGAGGCCGCCGGCCGCCGACAACAGAAGACACTCGACCGCGAGCTGACGAAGCAGTTGTGCGCGGGTGGCGCCCAAAGCTGCCCGGACGGCGATCTCGCGGCGGCGGCGGATGCCGCGAACCGCGAGGAGGTTCGTCACGTTCGCGCACGCGATGAGCAGAAGGAGCCCGACGGCGGCTGCGACGAGGAGAAGCGAGGAACGGTAGCCGCGAACCATGACCTCCTGCAGCGGTTCTGCTCTGAAGGCGACCTCTGGGCCCAGCACGCCCGGAAAGCGTCTTCGAAACTCCCCGGTCAGCGTCACGAGCGACGCGCTGGTCGCGGCCGGCGCGGCGGTTGCCTGAAGGCGGCCAGCGGTGCCGAGAACGGCCGCGTGCGACTTGCTGTCGGGGTCGATCCGCAGGGGGAGGAAGACGTCGGGTACGAGGCCGAAGACGCGGACATCGAAACCTCGCTCCAGAATGCCGACTACCACACGCGAAACGCCGTCGACCGAGACGGGCGTTCCGACCACCCGCGGATCCCCCCCCCGAATCGACGCCGCCAGAAGTCGTGGCCGAGTACGACGACGTTGCGCCCCCCTGAACGATCCTCTTCCGCAAGGAAGGTCCGTCCGTGGCTCGTGCGCCCACCGAGCAGGCGAAAGTAATCCGCGCTGACCATCGCAACCGCCAGCGGTTCGGGCGTCGCGCCGCCCGTGAGGTTGCCGGCGCGGAAGCGGTACGCGGAGAGGTCCCCGATCCCGGCGGCCTGCTGCTTCAGGAGACTGAAGAGGGTAGCGGGCACCCGCGGCCCGCCGCGTCCCGCGCCGGCTTCCGGCCCCGACAGGAAGACGACGATCCGTTCGGCGTCGGGGTAGGGCAGCGGCTTCAGCAGGACCGCGTCCAACACCGAGAAGATGGCCGTGCTCGCCCCGAGACCCAGTGTCAGGGCCGTGACCGCGGCCAGCGTGAACCCGGGCGTTCTGGCGAGACTGCGAACGGTGATTCGCAGATCTTGGAGCCGCATCACCGACACCGTCCACGCGCAGAGCATGTGCCCGAGCTCGGGCTTGACGTTGATGACCAACTCTCCACTATGGCCTCGATTGATCCTGCCGTCGCCGCCTGCGCATCGTCCGAGGGGTACGTATCCCCCCATGAAGCCGACTGCGTGAAGTGCGGCCCCTCTTCGTCGCCGGAGGGGGACAGTCCGAAGCGCGCCGGCGCCGTGATCAGGTCGGGCTGGTGCGCGAGAGGAGGCGGGTGGGGGCGCTGTCCAGGGCGCTGTCCGGGCGCTGTCCCAGGCGCTGTCCCCGCGCAATGCGTACCGAAGAGGAATCGGCCGCAAGCACAAACGCCTATGAAATAGCCTCTCGGTCGAGACTGCACCGGAAGGTTCCAGGAGTTCGGAGTTACTCATAGGCCGTCGACCAGGCCCAGATACGCGCCGCGACATCAGCAAGCTGGGCAGATCGCGTCTGGATGGCGTTGAAGTTCCAGGGCCCTGCACGATCGGTGATGTCGAGCGCCAGCCGGCTAGGAGACAAACGGAGCAGTTCCTGCTTCTTCGCGAATGGAAGGCGTCCCATCTCGGAGTTTCGTTCCCGCTTGCGTAAGCAAAGATTACCTACGGTGTTGATGATTCTTGTATAGTCCTCGCTTCTTGCGTCTTCACCCAACTCCATCTTCCAGTCGTCGCTAGTCTCGATGTTCTGCGGTGCGACATGCTCCACGGTGTCGAGAGTGGAGTAGTCCGGCAGCTCACCACTGTGTTCTCCGGCAAGATGACGATCGATTTCTTCGAGAATCAGGCGCGTGAAGCCGATCTCCCGTGAGCGGTAGACCGGTCGCCTAGCCAGCGCCTCCTTGAAGACTCCGTCCCCTACCCATAGCTGCTCTTTGCGGATCGCTTCGTGCAGGAGAACCGTTGGGGCAACGCGGTCGGGAGCCACCATTCTGTCGACGAGTGACGGGAAGAACGAGTCATATCTCGTCACCGGCAATTCGGCGACCTTCCGACGCACGAGCAGGACGTACACTTCCTTGAACAGAGTCTCCACATCCCCCGCAGGGATCACCCCGTCTCGTTCCTTTTTCAATATCGCCAGCAGGAATGGACGACAGGAGGTCATATTCGTCTCTCCTATCTTCTTCAGGAGTCCGTCGACCGGCGTCAAGTCGTCTGTCGATTCGCCCAGTATGCGCCTGTAGAGCGGTGCCGATTGAGCGATGTTATCCAGATGGGCGTTCGCGGCGCCCGCATTCAGATTCTTGTTGTGCTGCTTGAAGAACACGTACAGTCGTCGTCCCCTTCCGACGATCTTGCTGTGCCCGATGGAAAACAGGTGGCGCAGATACTCCTCGAAGTCGAATACCTCCGCAACCGGGGACGACCGGTCGATCCGTTGTACGTCGAGCCATTTGGATCGGTGCAGATATTCATAGTCGCTCTCGGCCTTAATGAGCGGCTTGAACAGGTAGTTGCACAAGAGCTCGGCGGCAGTGAGTGGGATACCTTTGTCGTTCAGGCTCTCGAAAATAGCCTGAGGGTCGTCCCGCCTGCCCAGTGGGATCCAAACGACCTTGAGACATTGGGCTAGTGCTCGGACCCAACGCCAGATGTCTTCCTCCCCTGAGTCACCGAAGTTGCGCCCCATCCAGCGTTCGAACTTGCCGGAGATGTTCCCGTTCGGAAGATAAAGAAACAGATCGTCCTGCAGCGCGGATGTCCGCGGATTCCGGTGTCCGAATACGGCGTAGTATGTAGCCAGTCGGTCGCCCTTGACACTGAACAACTTGATGCGCCAGTAGTCGTCGGGAGTCGCTCCGTCCTCGGTGCGATTGATTAGCCATCTGCCGATTTTCTCGTGGTGTTCGCGGGCCTTGGGCGCCTTGGTCATCAACGCGTCCAGGCGCCTGCGGAAATAGGCCAGCATGAGGTAGACGGTCGTGAATCTCTGTTGACCGTCGATGATGTCGAACACCTTGAAGCGCGGATGATGTCCGGGTTTCTCCGCGACTACTACGGGACCGAAAAAGTGTTCCTGGTCGGTGAGCTCTCCGTCTTGCGCGGGCTCCAATATCTGTTCTTCGATGTCCTGCTTGAGTTGATTCCAGTTTCTCGATCCCCAAACGTATCCGCGTTGGAAGAACGGAATCACGTAGCGCATTTCGCCGGAGAAGATGTCGGCGAAGTTCCGATTTATGATCTCACCGGTTCGTTCTGTCATCGGCGTTCTCCGCAACCTGCGTGCTGACGATAGTCCGCGTCAATACGTTCCTGCTGACCTCGCCCTTCCCCGTCATCGTGGCTTCCCTGCCTCCAACCCCGAGGCTGGAACCACGATACCACGGCACGCTGTACGGGGTCGGCTTTGGGCAGGTCGCATGGGGAGTACAGCGGCATGTTCGTGGTGCACTTGTCAGGATGCTCCGCTTGACTCCCGGTTGACGTCGGGGCATCCTAGATGCCGAGATGCGGAGCGAGTTCGCGGCGGAGTTCGAACGTGACGGCGCGTGGTACGTCGCCTACTGCCTGGAGATTCCCGGCGCCAACGGACAGGGGCGAACCAAGAGCGAGGCACGGGGCAGCCTCTTCGACGCCATCGCGTTGATTCTCCAGGACCGCCGCGACGACGGATTCCGGCGGCCCCGCCTCAAAAACGGAACTGCCGGGTGAGCTTCACCACGAAGGCGCGGTTCTCCAGCATCGGGAAGCCGCCGCGGTTCCTGAGGTTCATGAAGGTGTCCCGCTGGTCGTTGTAGACGATGAACAGCTCGCTCCCCGGCTGGTACTCCCACCGCAGGCGCACGTTCGTGCTCAGCACGTTGTTGGTCGAGTTGTACTGCAGCAGCGCGCTGGCGAACATCCGCGGCGTGAAGGTGTAGGTGAGCCGCGTGGTGGCCACCCGGGCCGTGAACCGCCCCTGCGGCAGCGTGATCCGATTCCACGAGATGCTCGGCTCCACGGCGAACTGCCGCGAGACCTCGATACGGCCGCGCGAGTAGCCGACCGCGGTGATGTCGCCGTCGAAGAACTCGCCGTGCT
>WTGR01000678.1 GCA_011523485.1 Acidobacteriota bacterium | reverse complement strand
GCCCCGGGCCCCTCTCCCCGGACCCGGGGCGATGCAGCCCCGCCGCCGCCCTCGAACCGCGACCGCAAATCCGATTCCCGCGCCCCATGCCGCCCGCCAGCCCCATCCGCCTCATCGCCATCGACATCGACGGCACGCTGCTCGACGGCCGCGGCGCGTTGCCGCCGCGCAACCGCCGGGCCGTCCACCGGGCCATCGCACAGGGGATCCGGGTCGTGCTGGTGACCGGCCGCGCCTTCCACCACGCGCTGCCGATCGCCGAGGCGCTCGCGCCGGCGCATGCGCCGGACGCGCTTGCCCTCATCGTCAGCAACGGCGCGTTGACCAAGCGGGCGGACGGAACCACCGTGGACAGCCGCCTCGTGCCGCGCGATACGGCGCGCGCCATCGTAGCGGCGATGCGCCCGCGCCATCGCGGGGTCGCGATCCTCTTCGACCGGCCCGACGCGCGGCAGTACGTCTACGAGCGCATCGACTGGAGCCATCCCCAGCGGCACTGGTACTACGAACGAAACCGCGCGTTCATGACCCGCGTCGAGCCGATCGAGGCGGCGCTCACCGAAGATCCGGCCCAGGTGGCGTTCACCGGCGGCGTGGAGCAGATGCGGGCGCTGGCCGCCGACGTGCGTGGCCTGCCGCAGGCGCCGGAGGTCACCGTCACCCTGACGGAGTACGCGGAGCGCGACTTCTCCCTGCTCGACCTGATCGCCGGAGGCTGGTCCAAGGGCGCGGCGCTGCGGGAGCATGCCCGCCGCCTCGAGCTCGATCGCACCGCGGTCATGGCGGTCGGCGACAATCTGAACGATCGCGAGATGCTCGCGTTCGCCGGCCGGCCCGTGGTGATGGGCAACGCGGTGGAGCCGCTCAAGGCGCTCGGCTGGCCCGTCACGGCCTCACACGACGAGTGCGGCCTCGCGGAGGCCATCGACAGGATTACCGGGCACGGTGCCGATATATAATACGTGTCCGACTGTCGTCGACTTGACGGTCGGCAGCGTCAGCGTTCGTGCGTCTGTGACTTCAACGCCAACGCTTCCCAGAACGACCGCACCTGTGGGTCCGCGTCGGTCCGCCCGATGAGACCCGCCATGACTTGTTCCGGCCGAAAACGGCGCCTCAGGAACTCCTTGGAGTTACCACTGGTTGCACGCGTCTCCCTTGTTATGAGCCCATGTTCTACGAGTAGTCGCTCGATCAGACCCCAGTCCGGATCTTCAAACACGAACCGCAGGTACGGATCGCCCTTGCACACCGGGTTGGCGCGGCTGTACGCACGAAGCAGCTCGTCTATCAACACAACGTAGTCTTGCGCTACACGAATCCCGGGCTGCAGTGGAGCTGGCGGCAGAGGCGCACCACATTCCCTCAGAGTCTTCGCAACGGCTTCCGGATCGTACATGACTCTGGTGGAATCATCATCTGGCACGCGCACGCCCAGAACGTGCGCCGATGCGATTCCGCGCAATTCCAGGCGGGTCAATCCAGGCGCTACGCGGGGTTCCAGAAACACGGTCTCCGACATGTCGCAGCGGAGAAATCTCGTGCCTGTCAGATCGGTCCGCCGAACGATCACATCATCGAGCGAGCATCGGCTCAACGTCACTCCCCTCAAGTGACTGCCCGGCCACACGACCGACCGCACGACGCAATCAGCGACAGTGTCTTCATTTCCCTCAAGGTCGGCGTATACGCGGAGCAGCGCAAGGGTGACGAGGCCCGCATTCTCGCGGACTTGCGTCTTTCGGTGCCACTCCGACACGCCCGCCTCGCCCAATCGCGCCAACAGTACCCGCAGCCCGCCCACGCCGGAGTGCTCACCCGCATCGAGCAGTTCCCCGGCGACCCGCTCAGCCAAGTCCTCCGGCATGGCTGATCGACTCAGGATCATTCGCAGGTCCTTGCCCTCCGATTTGATTTCCGATGCTACCGACTTGGCCAAGAAGTACGAGAAAAACAGCTCGTGCTCGAATGCAATTCCCGCGCGCGAGGCCACGCTGCCGGCCCGATTGAGAAACGCCAGCGCGGGCATTCTCTCGACGATAACCTGCTTCGTGCCGTCGGACATGTTCTCACTGCCGATGAAGTACTCCGCCACCTCCTGTACCGACCGGTAGTCCAGCTCTCTGGTCTCCTGATTCCACATTTCCTGCGCGAGTTCCTGCATCAGGCGCTCGAACTGGTTCTCGGTCAGCAGAGCTTCGGACCAGCGCCCTAGCAGCTTCTCCCTGCGTTCTCGGGCCAGATACTCATCGACCAACCCCTGAAGCAGGTCGTCTCCCGCCGTGAATTCCGGATTCTCCCACAGGCGCTCTACCGTGCGCGCGAAGAACAGCGGTTTCGACAGCATCCTGGCGTGTCGGCCCACCGCTCCCCGCACCCTCTCCGCGAGCCCCTCCGAGGCGGCGTCGGATAGCTCCTTCTGCGCCGTCCACTTCTTCAAATACTCTGCTCGATCGTCGTCCGACCATTCGAGAACGCGCACGGCAGAGTATACGTACTTCAGGCCTCCCACGTTCGACACGTTGCCGGACCGCGCCAGGAACTCGCTCTCGTAGTAGACGGAACGCGCCGACACCAGCAATTGACCTTCGCCATCGAGTTGCTCGAGGAAACCGGCCAGTGAACTGAAGGCGTCGTCGTACCCACTGACACCTAGCAACTCATCGAATCCGTCTATGACCGGCACGAGTACGCCCCGCCGGGCCAGCACGGCAACCGAATGATACGTGAGGTCGACTCGGAGGTCCTGAAGCTCGGTCGCCAACGCTTCGTTCAGGCGCGCCAGCGCACGCCCCTGCGCGTTGACGTAGAGCAGCAGTTTCGCTGTCTTGCCGTGAAGATAGTCTTCGGCTCGACGCCGAACGAGTTCCTGCAGCACGCGCGTCTTGCCCGCACCGGCGTCACCGGTAACCATCAACACGCTCGTCGCATCCTCGGTGGCGCGATCAAGGAGCCGCATCAGCAGATCCACCGCGGGGAGCGCGACGTCACCGGCTTCCGACCTTGCTCTGGTGGCCACGAACAATCGGGGCATCGAAGCTCGAAAGATCATCGTGGCAACGTCCCGGAGGTTGGCCATGTCGGGCCCCGTGATGAACTGCCTGTAACTCAGGTTGCGCCCACCGAAGTTCACGGATACACCGCGACCCGGGGATACCGAGAACACCGCATCCCGCCCGTGCCCCCGCATGGTCCACGCCGCACGGAACGAGCGTGCGGATTCGTCCGTCACGTCGAGCGTCGTGCCCGGATCGACGAAAGACGCCAGATCGAACTCGATTCGGCTCTTCTCTTCGGACAGCAACCTGGCATCAAGCATTGGCTGAATCCTCACAATGACGAATCTGCAACCCGAGAGCCAACAGTATGTCGTCGTTCAGCCCCGCACCGGCGGGGCGAGGACGCATCCACATCACTCGTTGCGAACCGGCGGCCCGGGCCGACAGCGCTGCGGGCACGAGGTCATCATCGTCCGTGACGATGCCGACCGGAACCTGACCTCCGGCGGCTGCGAACCGTGCGTCACAACCAAGCATGCCGTCGACCATTTTCTGACGTTTGTTCTTCGAGAGCATCCGGACCGTGCCGCGCAGGATCACGCCGGGAAGCTCACACATCGCGAACGCAAGCGACGGACGCACGATCACGCCGCCACGTCGGCCGCGCAGGGCCGACACGACCTGCAGGAGACGGAACGCGGCCGGGCTGGGGATTCCGCGCTCGTCGGTCCAACCGCCGTAGAACCGCACGTCCAACTCCCGCAGCTCCGGAACCGCAACGCTGAACACGCGGGTGATCGCGTCGAGGAGACCGGCGGTGCGCCGTTCGAAATCGACCTGGGTCCAACGCTGCCCGGTACGGCCGCGACGCCCCGTGCCGCGCGCTTCGCACATGTTGTCGTAGTCGACGAGTGCCAGCCCCTGCATTCGTTCGCATCCCCCAGGACGGTCGTTTCCTCACCAAGCAAGACACGCGCCAATCGTGTCGCGCCAGCTTCAGGGCGCCGGCTCGCCCCCGAGCGCCGCGGTCAGCGCCCGCTCCCGAACCCACCAGATCGCCGTCACGAGGCTGCCGACCAGCAGCAGGCCGGCCGAGACCCCGATCCAGAGCCCGAGGACGCCCCAGCCGACGACGAAGCAGAGCAGATAGCCGACGGGCAGCCCGACCACCCAGTGGCCGGCCAGGTTCAGGAGCATCGGGGTCCGCGTGTCGCCGAGGCCCCGGAGCGCCCCGGTGGCCACGCCCTGCAGCCCGTCGAAGATCTGGAACAGCGCCGCGATGAGAATCAGGCTCAGGCCCACCTCGACGACCCCGGCGTCGATGGTGAACAGCCCCAGAATGGCGCGGGGGACGAGGAGGAACATCGCGGCGGCCGACGCCATGAAGCCGGTGCCGAGCGCGATGGCGGTCCAGCCGGCGCTGGAGGCTCCCGCCGCGTCCCTCCGACCCACCGCGTGCCCGACGCGGACGGCCCCGGCCGCCGAGATCCCGAGCGGCACCATGTAGGTCAGCCCGGCCAGGTTGATGACGATCTGGTGCGCGGCCAGGGTCGAGGGATCGAGCCGCGCGGCCAGCATCGTCACCGCCGCGAACGCGCCGTACTCGAGCATCGCCTGCGTCGCGGCCGGCCAACCGAGGCGCAGGAGGCGCCGGAGGCTCGCGATCCGCACCCCGGCGGCCAGCGTCCACGGCCACACGCCGCGGCGGGAGACGGCGACGGCCAGAACGGCCACCATGTAGGCGCGGGAGATGCACGTGGCCCAACCCGCGCCCTCCACGCCCAGGGCCGGCGCACCCAGGTTGCCGAAGATCAGGATCCAGTTGGCGGCAGCGTTGACGACGTTGGCGGTGACCAGCGCGATCATGATCGGCCGGACCACCGACACCGCCTGCAGGTAGCGCCGGAACGCCGCGTACAGCAGCAGCAGCGGCAGACTCCAGGCGACGATGGCGAAATAGGGACGCACCAGCGCCAGAACGCCGGGGTCGAAGCCCCAGACGTCGAGGCGGCTCCCGGCAATCCAGGCGAGCAGGCCGAGTGGCGCGGTCAGGATCAGCGCCAGGACGACCCCATGCCGCAGCCAGCCGTCACAAGCCGCGTGGTCCCGGGCGCCGAACGCCTGCGACACGAGCGTGTCGAGGCCGAGCAGCAGGCCCATGCCGAAGACGCTGAGGGCCAGCAACAG
>WTGR01000049.1 GCA_011523485.1 Acidobacteriota bacterium | reverse complement strand
GGGGGAATTTTCGATGACCGCAGGTGGGGGAATTTTGAATGACCGTTGACACAGAAGACTACAGATGCCACCTGACCTCATGCGAGAGTTGGCGCACAAGGTCACCGAAATCCTGATCGAGCGAAGCGAACGGTTGCCCGCAAGCGTTGTATGGGACGGAGAGTTCCAACAGGGTGCGTCGAGTCCACTGGCGGAGGAACCGCCCAAAGATGGTGATTCGCCGGCAGATGCCATCGAACAGGCCGTCCGGGACGTTCTGTCACCGGCGCTACGACTCGATCACCCGCGATCCTTCGGGTTCGTCCCGAGCGCTCCGACGTGGCCGGGGGTACTGGCCGATTACCTTGTGACCGGATTCAACATCAACGCGGCGACGTGGCTCACCGCGGGCGGTTCAAGCCAACTCGAAGCCGTCGTGCTCGGCTGGTTCCGGAACTGGCTCGGGTACCCGGAAACCGCCGGCGGCGTACTGACGAGCGGCGGGTCGGCGTCGACGCTGAACGCCTTCGTAACGGCGCGCGAGGCGGCTGGCAATCCGGAGCGCGCCACGGTCTACATGAGCGATCAGAGCCACAGTGCACAGGTCCGCGCAGCGCGCATCATCGGCATCCGCCCTGAGTACCTTCGTATCCTGCCGACCGGCGCGGACTTCCGCATGGACCCGGACACGCTGGCGACCGCCGTTGCTGCGGATCGCGCCGCGGGATGCAATCCCATCGCGGTCTGCGCGGATGCAGGTTCCACCAGCACCGGGGCGATCGACCCGTTGCTCGCCATCGCGGACTACTGCGAGACGGAGGGCATCTGGTTGCACGTCGACGCGGCGTACGGCGGGGCCCTCGCCATCCTGCCGACGGAGGCTTCCCTGCTCGAAGGCATCGCGCGTGCGGACTCCATCTGCATCGACGCGCACAAGTGGCTGTTCCAGCCCTATGAAGTCAGCTGCCTGCTGGTCAAGGATGCGCGCACGCTCGCGCGGGCGTTCGGCATTCACCACGACATACTCCAAGACATGGTGTGGGGCGCTCGCCATCCGAACGGGGCGGATCACGGCTTGCAGTTGAGTCGCCGGGATCGCGCCCTGAAAATCTGGCTGTCGATAAGGACCTTCGGTATGGCGGCGTTCCGCGCGGCGGTCACGCAAGGGATCGACTTGGCCAACCGTGCCGCGGACTGGGTGGCGAGCAGTCCGACGCTCGAACTGCTGACACCCGCATCGGCGGGAGTCGTTTGCTTCCGGGTCAATCCGGCCGGCGCGGAGCTTGGCGAGGCGGATCTGCATCGAATCAACGAGAGCGTGCTCGCGAGCGTCTTTTGGGGCGGCCGCGCCTTCATATCGTCAACCTCTCTACACGACACCTTCGCACTCCGAATCAGTGTCATCAACCATACGACGACGTGGGATGACGTTCGCGAAACCCTGGAGAACATCACGCAGTTCGGAATGGAAGCGGTCGCGCAAGCGCAGAGTGTATCGAATGACACGTGACGGTGCTCGTCGTCGGGATTGGTATGGCGAGACTGGTTTTCGGATGGTTCCCCTTTACAGGCGAACGCCTCGCCGGGATGAGGAAGAAGAGGAACGATGCGGCGAATTGCGGCGAGAATCGCAGTCATAACCTTCGCAGCGACGCCGGCGTTTGCGCAGACTTCCGTTTCCGTCGCGGTGCGGCATGCGACGCGCGCCGTGGGGACGCACGATGTCCTGCCCGCGACGGCACGAGGGCTGGTGATCGGCACGTCGACACGGGTGATAGGGCGCCTGGGGGCGTGGGGATCGTTCACGACGTGGCCGGAGCCGATCGGTCGAACACTCGCCTTCGGCGGGCGGTTCAACCTCGCACGCGACGACTGGAAGCTGCGCCCGGCTCTCCTGCTCGGCACGTGGCGCAAGCCGGCACGCGGTGCACCGTGGCAACTGATCTTCGGCGGGGGAGTCGGGTTCCGGATCCAGGGGCGATGGAGCGGCAGTGTCGCACTCGGCGTGATCACGATTCGGTCGTCCGGTCTGGCCTATGCCGTGCCACAGGCCGGCGTCGCGTACACACTACTACCGCCGTAGAGGTTCAACGACACGTAGGGCAGGCCTCCCGATTGTTGGTTCGGGTCACCGCCCACGCGGCCTGGGCGAGTGTCGTCTTCGACCAAGTTCTCCGGGGTGCACTCATGTGGCATCGAGGCGCTACGCCGCCAGATTCGACCTGACCTGTGTCTACGTCCCGCGTGGACCATGGAGAGTCGCCTCGGGAATGCCGTCCCTCGTCTCGCTGGGAGCCGACTGTTCCACGACGGCCAGCAGGGCCGCCGGACGCGTGGTCGCCCCTGAGGGGCCGAAGAACGTCTTGGCGAGGCGGACGGGACATGACGATACGTCATGCCCCCGGTGACTCGAGTTGCCCTCGGGAAGGCCCATGCCGTTGCCAGTCTGACCGCCGGGACCGTCACGACGACCGTTCTCCCAGTTGCTCGCCAGGTGCTCAGGCCCATCACGACCCCATCGTATGTAACCGTATCTGCCGCGCGACATCGCGATCAAGCTCAGACTAACGCAAAATATGTGAAAATTGTGTCCCTCGTCCCGGAATACAAGTGCTATTTTCGTGATGGTCGTCGTAAGGGAAGGCGATGGCGAACCGGGAGCCCGGCCAATGGGGAGGCCAGGGTCGAGTTCACTGCGGTCCGTTGGGGGGTATCGGATGAAGAGCTCGCAGAACCGTATCTCGCAACTGATCGCGGCCATTCTGCGCATCAGCGGGAGCCTCGACCTCGACACCGTCCTGCGGGAGGTCGTCGAGGGCGCCTGCGCGCTCACCTCGGCCAGCCGCGGCGGGATCGTCACCGTCGACCCGGCCGGCCAGGTGCAGGACCTCATCATCTCCGGGATCACGGCCGACGAGCACCGCCGGCTGACCGAATGGCCGGACGGACCACGGCTGTTCGAGCACCTGCGTGACCTGCCCGGTCCGCTGCGGCTGCACGACCTGCCCGCCTACCTCCGTCCGCTCGGGATCTCCGCCGAGCCGCTGCCGACGAAGGTGTTGCTGTGGACCCCGGTCCGCCACCGCGGCGCGCACGTGGGCAGTTTCTTCCTCGGCGACAAGGAAGGCGGACGGCGGTTCACAACCCAGGACGAGGAGGTACTGCAGTTGTTCGCCTCGCAGGCGGCGACCGCGATCGCCAACGCCCGCACCCACCGCGACGAGCAGCGCGCCCGGGCCGACCTGGAAGCATTGATCGAGACCTCGCCGGTGGGCGTTCTGGTCGTGAACGCCAGAACCGGCGAGGCGGTATCGCTCAATCAGGAGGCGCGGCGGATTGTCGAGGGTCTCCGGTCGCCGGGCCGCCCGACCGAGGAGCTGCTGAAGGTGGCGACCTGCCGCCGGGCCGATGGACGGGTGATAGCCCTCGACGAGTTGCCGCTGGCCCGGCAACTGGAGACCCCCGAAACCGTGCGCGCCGAGGAGATCGTGCTGTCGGTTCCGGACGGCCGGAGCGTCCGGACGCTGATCAACGCCACGCCGATTCATTCCGCCGACGGCGTCGAGTCGCTCGTCGTCACCATGCAGGACCTGGCGCCGCTAGAGGAGCTCGAGCGCCTGCGGACCGAGTTTCTGGCCCTGGTGAGTCACGAGCTGCGAGCGCCGCTGACCTCCATCATCGGCTCGGTGACCACCCTGCTGCGCGCCTCCGCGGGGCTCGACCCTGCCGAGATGCAGGAGTTCTTCCGCATCATCGACGCACAGGCCAACCACATGCAGACCTTGATCAGCGACCTGCTCGACGCCGGCCGCATCGAGACCGGCACCCTGTCGGTCGCCCCCG
Organism: Acidobacteriota bacterium; assembly: GCA_011523485.1. The sequence continues at coordinate 1,389 of WTGR01000049.1, read as the reverse complement.
AGCCGACCGAGGTGGCCCGCCTGGTCGACCAGGCCAGGAACACCTTCCTGAGCGGCGGGGGCCGGCATGCGGTACTGCTCGACCTGCCGCCGGACCTGACCCCGGTGATGGCCGATCGGCAGCGCATCGTCCAGGTGCTGAACAACCTCTTCTCGAACGCGGCGCGTCACGCGCCCGAATCCTCCCCCATCCGCGTCGCCGCCGGTCGGGACGGCGTCTACGTCGCGGTGTCGGTAGCCGACGAGGGCCCGGGCGTGCCGCCGGACCGGTTGCCGCACCTGTTTCAGAAGCACGCGGGCGCCTTCGCCGGCGGCCGGGAGAGCGGGGCGGCCGGGACCGGCCTGGGCCTGGCCATCTGCAAGGGGCTGGTGGAAGCGCACGGGGGACGCATCTGGGCCGAGAGCGGCGAGCACGGGCAGGGAACGCGTTTCACCTTCTCGCTTCCCGTGGCCGACGAGACCGCCGGCCGCGTCACGGCCCTCGTCCCGGGAGGTTCCCGCTCGTCTCGGCACGGGCGGAAGCAGCAGCGCATCCTGGTGGTGGATGATGACCCGCAACTGCTCCGCTACGTTCGGGATGCGCTCACCGCGGCCGGCTACACCCCGGTGGTTACCGGCGACACGCGCGAACTGTCTCGACTCATCGCGACCCACAGACCCGGCCTGGTCCTGCTGGACCTGCTGTTGCCGGGGCCGGACGGCATCGAGCTGATGCAGAGCGTTCCCGAGCTGGCCGACCTGCCGGTCATCTTCATCTCCGGCTACGGCCGGGACGAGACGATTGCCCGGGCCCTGGAGGCGGGCGCCGTCGACTACATCGTCAAGCCGTTCTCGACCACGGAGCTGACGGCGCGGATCGGTGCGGCCCTGCGGCGGCGGGCCGAGCCCGAACCCTTCGTGCTGGGGGAGCTGGTCATCGACTACGACCGCCGCCGGGTGTGCGTGGCGAACCGCCCGGTGGAGCTGACGGCCACCGAGTACGAGTTGCTGCGCGTGCTGTCGGTCAACGCGGGTCGCGTGGCGACCCACGACTTGCTGCTGCGCCAGGTCTGGCGTGCCCGGAGCAGGACCGACACGAAGCGTCTGCGGGCGGCGATCAAGAATCTCCGCGCCAAGCTGGACGATGACGCCGCGCAGCCGACCTACATCCTCAATGAGCGCGGCGTCGGTTACCGCATGCCGCAGCCGGGCGAACCGTCCACAGGTCCTTGACAGGCCGGCCTCGACTCCGGCACACTTCCATCGTCAGACGATGGGTAAGAAGAGCGGCCCCGAGCTTCTGCCGGGCACTCTCGATCTGCTTATCCTGCAGACCCTCGCCGCCGGGTCGCACACGGCTACGGCATCGCCCACCACCTGAAGACGGTCTCCGACGACGTGCTGCAGGTCG
>WTGR01000254.1 GCA_011523485.1 Acidobacteriota bacterium | reverse complement strand
GGGCGTTCATGCGCTCGGCGATGCTCACCAGCATCTGCTCGATGCCGGTCGCCGCCGCGATGTTCTCGTAGATGCCGCCGGTGTTCTGGGTCAGGTTGAGCGCGTACTGGTTGATGACGCTGCCGCCGCGCGACGACAGGAGCACGACGTGGACGGTTATCGCGTTCGTGATCAACTCGTTGACCAGCTCCACGTACTCGTTCTCGTTGTAGTTGCCGCTCCCCTCGGTACCGTCGGTCAGCACCATCACGAACACCGGGAACGGCTCGTCGTCCTCGAAGCGGCGCTCCCAGGTCTCGCGAATGCCGTCCAGCACGACGGCGCTTGCGCCCCGGTCCAGAAAGATCTCTCCGGCCGACCGCTGGAGCTCGCCGCGGTCGGTGGTGAAATCGACCCGCCGCTGGATGTTCCTGCCGATCGTGAACAGCGAGATCTCGTGCGGCGGCGGCACGGCCTCGAGGAACCCCTGCATCCCGTTCCGCAGGGCGTTCAGCGCGTTCATCTCGACCATGCGGTCGCCGTTGTCGACCATGAACGCGATCTTCATCGGCGCCACCGGCTCGGCCGACACGATCCCCGCCTCCCGGCCGTCCTCCCGCACCACGAAATCGGCCGGCGTCATGCCGGGCACGAACTGCCCCGCCCCATCGACCACCTCGATGAACAGTTGCCCGAGAGCCTGGGCTCCCGCCGCGGACGGAACGACCAGGAGAACCGACACCGCGACGACGACAGCGAAACGAATCATGCGAGACCTCCCGTCTCCGGTGGACGCTCCAGGCGCTGTTCCAACAGGCATCTCCGCAGTATACTGCGCGGCTTCCGGCCGCACGCGCCCGCCGACTGGTATCGTTCCGATCCGAGCCCCATGACACGCTTCCGTCCAGCCATCGACGTCCTCCGCGCCTACGCGCCGGGCGAGCAACCGCCCGGCGGCGTCGACGTCGTCAAGCTGAACACGAACGAGAACCCGTACCCGCCCAGCCCGCGCGCGCTCGCCGCGCTCGGCGCCATCGACGCAGAGAGCCTGCGCCGCTACCCCCAACCGTTCGCCGACACGTTCCGGCGGAGCGCGGCCGAGGTCCTGGGCGTCGATCCGGAATGGATCCTGGTGGGCAACGGCAGCGACGATCTGTTGACGATGCTCTTCCGCGCCGTCACCGGCGCCGGCCGGGCGGTCGCATATCCTGCGCCGACCTACGTCCTGTACCGCACCCTGGCGGCCATCCAGGGCGCGCCGGCGCTGGAGGCGCCGTTCGACGAGGAGTACACGCTCCCCGTGGATGCGCTGGCGGATTCCGGCGCGGCGCTGACCATCGTCGCCAACCCCAACAGCCCGTCCGGCACCGCGGCCACGATCGAACAGCTCGCGGAGCTGGCCGACCGCACGGCCGGGGTGGTGGCGGTCGACGAGGCGTACGTGGCGTTCGCCGAAGGCTCCGCGCTCGACCTGGTCCGGAGGAACGACCGGGTCATCGTGCTGCGCACGCTGTCCAAGAGCCACGGGCTCGCCGGGCTGCGGCTGGGCTTCGGCATCGCCCATCCCGACCTGCTGTCCGGGCTGGCCAAGGTGAAGGACAGCTACAACGTCGACGCGGTCGCGGCCGCGGTGGGCGCCGCGGCCGTTCGCGACGTCGCCTACACGCGCGAGACGGTCGAACGAATTCGCGGGACGCGGGCCCGGCTCGGCCGCGCGCTGGCCGGCCGCGGGTTCCGGATCTGGCCCAGCCAGGCCAACTTCGTGCTGGCCCGGCCCGCCGACGGCGATGCCCGCCGGCTGTACCACGGGCTGCGGGAGCGCGGCGTCCTGGTGCGCTACTTCGCCGATCCGGGGCTGGCCGACAAGCTGCGGATCACCGTCGGCACCGAGCACGAGACCACGAGGCTGCTGTCGGCGCTCGCGGATCTGGCGCCCTGACCGGTCGCCGCGGCACAATCCGGCGATGGCCGGTTTATGATGACGGCGTGACCAGCCCGACATCCCTTGCCTCGAGGACGGCGCGCTTCCTGGTGCTCGCGGCGTGCCTGCTGATCGCGGCCGGGTCGGCAGCCCCCGCCGCCGCCCAGTCCGCGGTGGACCGCTACAACGTCGACGCGGTCGCGGCCGCGGTGGGCGCCGCGGCCGTTCGCGACGTCGCCTACACGCGCGAGACGGTCGAACGAATTCGCGGGACGCGGGCCCGGCTCGGCCGCGCGCTGGCCGGCCGCGGGTTCCGGATCTGGCCCAGCCAGGCCAACTTCGTGCTGGCCCGGCCCGCCGACGGCGATGCCCGCCGGCTGTACCACGGGCTGCGGGAGCGCGGCGTCCTGGTGCGCTACTTCGCCGATCCGGGGCTGGCCGACAAGCTGCGGATCACCGTCGGCACCGAGCACGAGACCACGAGGCTGCTGTCGGCGCTCGCGGATCTGGCGCCCTGACCGGTCGCCGCGGCACAATCCGGCGATGGCCGGTTTATGATGACGGCGTGACCAGCCCGACATCCCTTGCCTCGAGGACGGCGCGCTTCCTGGTGCTCGCGGCGTGCCTGCTGATCGCGGCCGGGTCGGCAGCCCCCGCCGCCGCCCAGTCCGCGGTGGACCGCTACGAGCTCGACCGCAACCGCAAACGCGAGCGCGACCGGACATTCCGCCGGCTCAGCGACGGCGTCCTGCGCATGAGGAAGCTCTCGTACGAGAGCCGGGTCGACGGCCTCGACATTCCGTTCTACCTCTTCGAGCCGCTGCAGTTGCGGGGACCGCGGGCCCACGCGGCGCTGATCTGGATTCACGGCGGCGTGCACGGGGACCTCGACCCCACCTACTTCCCGTTCATCCGGGAAGCGGTGGCCCGCGGCTACGTCGTCCTGGCCCCCGAGTACCGCGGCAGCACCGGCTACGGCCGGGCGCACCACCACGCCATCGACTACGGCGGCTACGAGGTGGACGACTGTCTGACCGCGGTCGACTACATGCGCCGTCACCTGCCGCACGTCGACCTCGAGCGGCTCGGCATCATCGGCTGGAGCCACGGCGGGTTCATCACGCTGCACTCGGTGTTCCGCGACCAGGCCTCGTTCAAGGCCGCGGCGGCGATGGTGCCGGTGACCAACCTCGTGTTCCGGCTCTCCTACAAGGGCCCGCGCTACGCCCGGCACTTCGTGGCCCAGGAACGCATCGGCGGCCCGGTGCACGAGCGGCGCGGCGTCTACGTCGACCGCTCACCCCTCTACCACGTCGACAAGCTGCAGACGCCGCTGCTCGTCCACGTCGCGGACAACGACCGGGACGTCAACTTCGAGGAAGCGCAGCAGCTCATCCACGCGCTCGAGTACCTGAAGCCGGATCTGGCGGAGACGCGCATCTACCGCGACCCGCCGATAGACCGGTTCGGCGGCGGCCACCGGTTCAACCGGCGGGTCGATCGGGATCGCGGCTACCGGCGCGTCGACAGCCCCGAGCAGCGCGATTCGTGGAACCGGATCTGGACCTTCTTCGACTGGCATCTCCGGCCGTACCTGACCCGCCCACGGTAACGCCGCGGCCACCCGGCTCGGCGTCACGGACCGGAAGCCAGCCGCCGGAGGCCACCCGGCTCGGCGTCACGGACCGGAAGCCAGCCGCCGGAGCCGATGCGCCGCCTCCTCGAGGGTCTCCCGGCCCCGGCAGAAGGCGAACCGCAGATACCGGGCACCGTCGCGGCTGCGCTCGTAGAAGTTGTCGCCGGGCACCGCCGCCACCCCGACGCGTTCGATGAGGCGCATGGCCGCCGGCAGGGGATCCAGTTGCGCCAGATCCGCGACCCCGCGGTAGTCCGCCAGAAAGTAGTAGGCGCCGCGCGGCTGGGTCATGCGGAACCCCGCTTCGCGCAACGCGCCGCCCAGGACGGCGCGCTTGTCCGCGTAGCCCCGCCCCAGATCGCGGAAGAACGCGGCGGGCATGGCGAGAAGCTCGACCGCGGCCTTCTGCAGCGGCGTCGGAGCCTGTACGACCAGCGTGTCGTGGACCGCGCGAATCGCCGGCGTCAGGTGCGGCGGCGCCAGCACCCAGCCGATTCGCCAGCCGGTCGCATTGGCGGTCTTGGAGATCGAGTTGACGACGATGGTCCGCTCGCGCATGCCGGGCCACGTGGCGATGGACCGGTGGCGCGCGCCGTCGAAGACGATGTGCTCGTAGATTTCGTCCGCGACCACCACGAGGTCCCGCGACCGCGCGAGGTCGGCGATCGCCTCCAGATCCTCGGACGCGAACACCTTGCCGGTCGGGTTGTGCGGCGTGTTCAGAATCAGCAGCCTGGCGCCGGCCGCAACGCGCCGCAGCTCGTCCGGATCGAGCCGCCACGCCGTTCCGCTCTCTTCTTCGCGCAGGGTGACGAAGCGGGGCGCGAGCCCGAAGATCTCCGCCTGCGAGGGGTACATCTCGTGAAACGGCTCCACGATCACGACGCCGTCGCCGCGGCGGCCGACCGCGGCGAGCACCGCCGCGAGCCCCTCGGTGGAGCCGAGCACGACGGTCGCCTCGGTCTCCGGGTCGGGCTCGAAGCCGCTCCAGCGCGCCGTATGGGCGGCGATCGCCTGCCGCAACTCGGGCAACCCGAAGGGATAGGAGTACTGGTTCAGCTCGTCGCGCCGGCCCTGCAGGGACTCGAGCGCATCCCGCAGCAGCCCCGCACCGCGGTCGGCGGCGGAATCGACCGCCGGGGCGCGCTCGATCCGTCGGATGCCGGCGTCGCTGCCGCCGAGCAGCGCCGTGATCGCACCCCAGACGAGCGGAAAGGGCGGGGGCTCGTCCGTGAATCCCTGGGCCAGATTGATGGCGTCATGCTGCCGGGCGAGTCGCGTCATGCGCCGAATGACCGATTCGCTGGCCTGCATCGCCGGTCATTCTACCTGCGCCCCCCTCACGAGCCGCCGGCCCGCGGCCGATACAGCGGGAGACATGGTGCGTTTCGTCAACCGCCGGATGCAGGAGCCCCGCCGGCTGACGGTGCGGCGCATCCGTGCTCGCAGCGGCCATCGGCTGGTGGTTGCGTATCCGGACGGCCTGCGACGGCTGCACGCGTTCGCGGACGATGCGGCCCTCGCCGCCGGAACCGCCGCACTGCAGGCGGCGCTGACCGCGGACGGCTGGGAGCCGCTGCACCGGCCGGCGCCCCGCTGGCGTCCCGCCGCCGGATAGCGCCCCGAAACGCCTCGCTGGCTCGACGTTCAGGCGCAGCCTGTCAGGGAGCACGAAGAAGTGATCGAATCTGAAGCCGGGTCGCTTCGGACCG
>WTGR01000148.1 GCA_011523485.1 Acidobacteriota bacterium | reverse complement strand
GAAGCAGGCCGAACACGACAAGGACCCTCTCCAAAGCGCGGAATGGGTACAGGAAATCGCCTTCGGCGAATGCTTCGAACCATCCCACCACGAAAGCCAACAAGGAGCCTGCAATGATCAGACCGATGAGACGCACCAACAGTTGAACTGCCAAATCGCCGGAGATGAGGTTCAGGAGCCCACGCACGGGGCCAATCGTAGTTGCTGCGGAGTGGCCCGTCCAGCCTTGCGGGCGGGTCGCCCTTGGCACGTCGGTATCCGGCCGGACGTGCTGCGCCGGCTGCTGTCGCTCGACCACGTGCTCAAACATCCGCCCGCTGCGCGGGCTCCCATCCGAGGACGAGCAGGTAGACGCGCTCGCCGAGGCGGGGACCCCGAACCCGTTGGCCCGCTCCTCTGCGCCGGGCCGTGAACTTACCCGACTCCTCGACGCGTCAAACACGGCGCCGTGCAGAACCGCGCCGCCGTGATCGCCGCCCCTGGAGGCGGAGCCGGGTCAGTTACGCCGTTCGACGGACTCGCGCCGCACCGCCATGAGCGCCTCGAACGCATCCACCTTGCCATACCCCCACAGCGTGTTCGGGGTCTGCCCGGTGAACTCGTCGGTCCGTGCTGTCTCTTGCAATTTCCCCCCTCTCCGCCCACGATCTTCACCGCGATGATCGTGGCGTTCGGCGCCACACCTCGGTACTTTCGGTCGAGACTGTTGCGGCCGTTCCCGGCGGCGATGCCGGTTGTTGTCGTACCGTGACCGACGGCATCCCGCGTTGCCAGCGTGGTGCCGGCGGCAAGCGCCCGATCGATCTGCCGCCTCGTGTAGAGGGTGCCGCGTCCGTAGCTGTTCTCCACGTCGTCGGCGCCCGCTTCGTCACACAAGTCGAAGATGTAGGCGATGCGCGTCGTGCCATCCCTGTTGCGGAAGTCGTTGCTCTCCCAGTCGATGCCGCGGTCCAGGATCGCGACAATGACGCCCGCTCCCGACACGCCCAGCGCGGCGGCGGCCTTGTCGACACCCGTCTCTACGCGGACGCGGTCGACAGCGCGACCGACGCCTCCAGAGGCCAGGATCAGAAGCAGGGCAAGAACCGTCCGGACAACCGGTGCCCAAGGCGCGGTCCATCTCCGGCTGTGGCGAGCGAACGGTTCTGACCTCCGGACGGTCACTTGCGGGACTCTCCCTTGGGCTTGTGCTCCGCAAGCCCCGACGCGGATGTCCACCACGGCCGCCGCCGGGCGATCCGAGGTCGTGAGTTCCATCGATTGCGCTCCCATGGGGCCTCTTCGGGCTACGACGCCCGCATCGTGGCCGGAGACCGCCGATCTCGCTCTACGGTGATGCCGCTGGCGGCCGCCGGGTACACTCTCATTCTGAGATCGCGCTCCGGCCAGTAGAGGATGAGTCTCAATTCGTACGCTGGTAGACGTCCGAAGAGCAGAAACGCGGCACGCGAGTAGCGAAAAAATTCGGTCTATTATTTCTTGCCCAGCACCCCGCCAAGTGCATCAGCGAAGGCGCGCGCCGTCGCCGGACGTGCGGGCCGGGCAGCCCCCAGCACCGTCGCCGCGAACGCGACCACCGCCGATTGCATCGCCGTGTCCGATGCGGACCGCGCACGGCGACCGAGGCGTTGGCGCCGAATACGATCGGCCACGTCTTCGGCCTTGCCACCCGCGAACGGGTGGTCACCCGATACCATCTCGTAGAGGACCACGCACAGGGACCAGACATCGTCGGCCGCCTCGGCGGGCCGGCCCGACAGCACCTCCGGCGACAGATAGCGCAGCGTGCCGCCGGCCACTGCCGCATTGTTGGCCGGCCGGGCCAGACCGAAGTCCAGCAGCTTCGGCAAGCCGTCCGCCGTGAACCCGACGTTGCTCGGCTTGACGTCCGCGTGCAGATACCCCGCCCGGTGCAACGCCGCCAGCGCCTCGGCGAGATGGATGGTCATGGCAACCGACCGCGGCGCCGGGATCGGTCCCTCCCCGAGCCGGGCCGCGAGCGTGCCGCCGGGCAGGAACTCGACGACCAGGAACGGGCGCCCGCGCCACGATTCGACGCCGTAGATCTGAGCCACCGCCGCGTGCGCCACCCTCGCCATGGCCCATGCCTCGGGCTGCAGCACCATCATCCGCGACACGGACCTCCCGGCCAGAGTCTTCACCGCCACGTAGCGATCGAGCCGGACATCGTGCGCCAGGTAGACCGCCCCCATCCCACCGGCGCCCAGCCGCCGCGTCAGCCGGAACTTGCCCGCCAGCAGCCGTGGAACCTCCGTCTCTACGTACGCCGGCCCGCAGGCGCACCCGCGAGGCTCCTCCGACCCTGCAACGCATCCACACGCGGGACATTCGAGCGCCGGCGGCGGCTCCAGCCGAGGTTTCGACCCGTACAACAGCCGCAGGCGCATCACCGCCTGCCCCGCAGCCGATGCCAGCACTTCCAGGAACGTGACGTCCGCAGCGCGCACGATCCGGTCGTCGAAACGCCGCCCCACCACGAGGATGCCGACGACTTCGGCGCCGGGGCCGGGGACTGCCACGATCACGTCGGCGTCCGTCTGCGCCACCCACGCCGCGTCCCTGGCCGGCAGCAGGCCGAAGAGCGACTTCGTATCGCTCGGGTGAACCCGCAACGACCCGCCGGCTTCCGTCAGGATGTGGACGATTGCCGAAGTCCGCGACAAGGGAGCGATTGCGGTGTCCGCCGGCTTGAAATCGCCCGTGTCCGACGGCGCGTCGTCTGCCACGAGCAGCTTGCCGGGCGAGCCGCAGCCGCGCTTGATCGCGCGCGTCAGCGTCCGGCCGATGACCGCCATCCGTTCGGCCTTCGCCAGGGCCGCGGTGGCCACGGCCAGGAACTGCGGCTGGTCCGAAGCCTCCGGATATACCCAGGCGTCCAGACGACGGAGAAAGCGTTCGCGGTTGATGGCCAGGACCAGCAGAATCCCGGCCGCCGCGGTCAGCGACTGCGCCAGCGGACTCGCGACGACCGCGCCCACTTCCTGATCGGAGTTGCTCCACAGCAGCCAACCGACACCGACGACCGGCGCGACGGCCGCCCCCCCAAGCAGTCCGGGGCTCACCAACAGCCGTTTGTATCCGGCGCGGATCATCTCGCGGGGGTGGGGCACACGGACCGCGAGCACCGAGTACCACAACAGCACCATCCCCGGGAAACGGATCAGTTGCACGACCGCAAGGACCGCGCCCGGTTCATAGTTCGACACCCAGGATCCGGGCGACAGCGCCTCGACGAGGTCGTACGCCGTGCCCAGTCCCACCCACACCAGGAACCCGAGACTGAACACGACGACGCGCCGCACCTCGGCGGCCGGCGCGGTGTGCGCCCGCAGCACGACCACCACTACGGCAGCCAGCGACAACACGGATGCGGCGGCGGCGGTTCCATCGAGGACCGCCACGTAGAAACCTCCACTGACCGCGGCGCCGGCCAATCCCGCCGCGTAGATCGACGCAAGCCAGGCACACATGGCGCAACCGATCGCCACGCTGACGGGAACCATCCCCCGCGCGAGATCGTCCAGCCGGGTCCGCCGATGGACCCGAGGGCACTCTCTGGCAAACGCCCACAGGAACGCAGGCGATATCGCGAACACCAGCGGATACGACAAGTGCACGAACACGACGGTCGGCAGGGGCGTGTCCCAAGCGAAAGCCTCCGACAGGGCGAATGGCGGCACCTGCCCCAGAAAACTCGGAAGCATGTGCAGCGGTGCGAGCGTGGCCCTAAAGAGGAAGAAGCCGCCCAGCAACCAGGTCCGCCGGTCACGACGGCCTGCGAACAGCAGCAGGGCGGCACTCACGCCGTATCCGGCGAGCAGGATCGCCGCATAGACCGCCACGTCTCCGTGCGTCCGATGGTAGTCTTCCCATCTCCAGGGCAGCAGCAGCAACGTCGCCGCCACCTGGATCGCGGCGGCGGCCATGAGGACGTGGACGGCGCGGCGAATGAAGGCGCCTGCGTGAAAGCCGACGGGAAGCTCCGGCGCGGTCGGCGGCTCGATCCCTGCAGCGTCGCTGCCCGCGAAGATCCGGGAGAGCTCTCGCAGCGTGTCGAGGGCGCGGCGCTCGACCGGCCTGGCCAGTCTTGCGCACCGCTCCCAGTGCACGTCCTGGTTCAACGTGACGGCGTCCACCGCGTCGCCGACGACGTCCCCGGGAGCGTCTTCAGGCATTCGACATGATGTCGACCAGCCTTCTCAACGCCCGTGCCAGCGCCTTGCGCGCCACTGCTTCGCTGGACAGACGCTCCATGAAAGCGATCTGACGGTAGCTGTATCCGAGCTCCGCCCGCCCGACGATCAGCCGGCGGTCGCGGTCCGCCAAGCGCTCCAGTCCGCTCGCGTAGCGCCTCCGGGTCTCATCATTGACGAACTGCTGGTGCTGCGGCGCCGCACCGTCGGACGGTGGAGCGGATCCATCGGGCATGATCACGTTCAGACGACGCCTGGCGCGTCGCGACTGGTCAATGATCCGGTTCTCGACAGCACGCAACAGGTACCCCTGGAGCGCCCTGGCGTGTTTCGATTCGAACGACTCGAGCCTTGCAAAGGTCTGGTGCAGCGCGTCCTGGACTACGTCGCTGGTATCGATGCCGTCACGCGCCCACGGCGGCAGGCGGCCCCGTGACCTCCGCCGGAGCCAGGACCTGTATCGCGTGAAGAGCGTGTCGATCGCCGACCGACTGCCCCGCCGTGCCCGATCGAGGAGACGCCGCTCCAAGGTGGACCCGCCGGAAGCAGATTCGCCGCCATGCCGGGGCGAGTCGGGATCGAGGCCGGGTGGCATGACAGCGAATCATACATCGCTGCAGTAGTTCTCATGTGATATTTCACATTCGCCGCCCAAATTGACATGAAAAACACACTTACCAGCCGAATACGAACACGATAAATCAAACCGCAGCCCGATCGACCGGTGAGAGGCGCCACTCGCTCGTTCGCAAGCCCGACGAGGCGAGGTAATGGGCCTCCGCCTGCTTTGGTAACATCGGGCGCGGTCATCGACATGAGCCTATCTCCCGATCTGGGCGCCGAAGTGGCCCTGGTGACCGGCGGCAGCCGGAACATCGGCCTCGCGATCGCGCAGACCCTCCGCGCCGCCGGCGCGCGGGTCTGCATCTGGGGCGCGTCGGACCCGGCGGCGCTGGCGGAGGCGTTGGACGCAATCGGCGGCGGCGCGGACGATCGCTGCGGCATGCTGGTGCGCGTCGACGACGAGTCCGCCGTCCTGCACGGCTTCGA
>WTGR01000187.1 GCA_011523485.1 Acidobacteriota bacterium | reverse complement strand
TCTGGATGGCGGGCGGCGGCGTCAAACCGGGCACGACCTACGGGGCGAGCGACGACTTCTCCTACAACATCGCCCGCGACCCGGTGCACATCCACGACCTGCACGCCACGATGCTGCACCTGCTGGGCATCGATCACACCCGGTTGACATACCAGTACCAGGGCCGCGACTTCCGCCTGACGGACGTCCACGGCAGGGTGGTCGACGGGATTCTGGCGTAAGGCGGCAGGCGGGCCGGCCCTTCCGACGACGGGCCTGCTCGCCGCCGCTTCCTTTCGGCCGGCTGTTCCTCAGCGGCGTAGCGGTCGACCCGGCGTCAGCCGGTGCGGGCCGGCCAGCGGGCCACGCGAGACGTGGCCCCGATTCACTTCTTCGCTGCGTCCGGTGTCGTTTCGGGGGCTGACCCGGTGGCTTCCGGGCTCTCGCCGGCGGCCGGCTCGACCGCGTCGGACGCAGCCGCGTCGGTGGACGCGGCGGGTTTCGCTGCCGCGGCTTCGGTCTCGTCGGCGGTCTCGGCCTCGGCGGTCTCGGGTTTCGGCGCAGGCTCCTCGGCGGCTTCCGCCGGCTTCGCCTCCGGCGTTTCTGTTCCCGCCGCCGCGTCCGGAGCGGCAGCCTTCGGATTCTCTGCGTCGGCGTCCCCGGCCGGCCCCGGTTCCGTGTCGGCTGCCGCAGCCGGCGCGGCCGCGGTCTCCTCCGCCGCGGGCGGCACAACGGGTTCCGGCTCCGCCGACGGCGCCTCGGCGGCTTCCTCGACCTGTTCCGAAGGGGCTTCGGCGGCGTCGTCGGACGCCTGCTCGTCAGGAACGTCGGCCGCTGCTTCCTCGACGGGGGCCGTTGCTTCCGCGGCCGCGACGACCTCGGCTTCCGTGCCGGCGGTCTCGGCCGGGGCGGCCTCGGGTTCGTCCTCGACCGCGACGCTGACCAGGGGCGGCGACACGGCTTCCGACCGATCCCGGCGCGCCGCGGAGTAGACCAGCAGGCCGCTGCCTGCGAACAGCAGGACCCAGCCCCATTCCCACTGGATCGAAGCCATCACGGAGGCCGCGAGTCCCTCGTGCGGATTGCCGGTCAGCTCTGCCGGGGCGCCGCTGCGGGCCTGCGCAATCGTGTCCTGGACGCCCAGGAACGTCCAGAGAATCGCGGCGAGGCTGCCCAGGGCGGGAACCAGAACCTGCTTCCAGCGGCCGGTGACGGCCAGGGCCGCCGACAGGCCCGCCATGATGAGCAGGATGTAGCCGTCTCCGTAGCCCTCGCGAAAGTAGTCGATTCCGCCGATGAACGGAACCGACACCATGGGCGTGAACGTCCCGATGACGAGTATGACCGCCGCGGTGACGGCCAGCAGCATCCGGCCGACGCGCGTTTCGCTGGGCCGTTCGGTGAAGAAGAGCTGGATCGCCGCCCAGTAGAGGATGAGTACCACGGCCATCCAGCGCAGGAATCCGTAGTGCACTACGTCGTCGGGCTCGAACCTGGCCATGAGGTAGACCGGGTACAGCGCCACTACGTAGAACATCACGGCGTGGAGAATCCACATCACGACGCGTTGGAGCAGCGTTGGGGCGGCTTTGTCGGACACTTCGGCGTTCCTCCCTGGAGCGGTAAGCATGCCCCGGCGACCGCACGGTGTCAAACCGTGCAGGCGGCCGGGCAGGTACAATCGAGAGATGGCATGCCGCGCGGGTGATCCGGCGTTTCCCTTCCGGCTGACGGACGCGGCCGGGCGCGTTCACTCGCTCGAGTCCTGCCGCGGCGGGTGGCTGCTTCTGATGCTGCACCGGCATCTCCGCTGACTGCCGTGCCGGAGGCATCTGCTGCAGTTGCAGCAGGCGGAGCGGGAGATCGAGGCACTCGGCATCCGGGTGCTCGTCGTGACGTTCGAAGCGCCGCGGGCCGCGCGGGCATACGTCGAGGAGACGGGGACGCGCTGGCCGTTGATCAGCGACGAGTCGCGTTCTCTCTACGAGGCGTACGGGATGGGTCGTGCGCGCTGGCGGCACCTGCTCGGACCGTCCGCCCTTCTCGCCTACGTCCGCGAGGCGGTGCGGGGACGTGTTCCGCGCTGGCCGTCCGCCGATCCGGTGCAGCAGGGAGGCGACGTGCTGATCGATCCGGCCGGCATCGTCCGGCTCGTGCACGTGGGCGCGGGGCCCGGGCATCGCCCGCCGGTCGAGCGCCTGCTTGCGGCACGGCGCGCGGCGGACCGGTGATGCGCTCCCGAGGACTCGCGCGGCACCCGCTTCACGGGAAGTAGGATCTTCGGTCGACGTGCAGGAGCGTGCCCCAGGATGCGTCGAAGGGATGCACCTGCCGCACGGGAACGTCGCCGCGGTAGAGCGGCCGGTCCTCGTTCGCCCAGCGGAAGATCGACCCTTCCAGGTTGTAGACCTCCGTCACGCCGCGCTCCCGGAGATCGGCGACGAGGCGGGCCGACCGGTAGCCGACCGAGCAGTACGCCACGATCGTGGCGCCCGCCGGGGCGTCGTGCGCCATGGCCGCAACCTGGTCGATGGAGGTCGCCCGCACGGCGCCCCGCAGATGGCTCACCGCGAACTCGTTCTGCTCGCGGACGTCGATCAGCACGACCGTCTGCAGCGGGTCCTGCATCAACTCGCCAAGACCGGTGGTGTCGATGGACGGCACGTCGGGAAAGGTCTCGGTGATGCGTGCCTCCACCCCGGCCCAGGTGGGTCCGGTCGCCTGCCCCGCGCAGGCCGTCAGCATCATCAGGGCGAGGAGTACGGCGCCTGCCGCCGGTCGGTGGAGGCCGCGCGCGCGCGGTTTCGACGCGGCCCTCGGCGACGTCACGAGCCGTCTCCGGCGATCGCACGGCGGACCGCGCGCTCGAAGAAGCGGGCGCCGACGTCGAGCACGCCTTCGTCCACGTCGAAGCGGGGATGGTGGAGCGGAATGTAGCGGCCGTCGGCGCTGGCGCCGAAGCGGACGTAGCATCCCGGCGTGCCCTCCAGGAAATAGGAGAAGTCCTCCGCGCCCATGCTCGGGTGCTCCTGCACGACGAGACCGTCGGCCGACACGACGTCGCGCGCGGCGGCTGTCGCCACGGCGGTTTCGCGCCGCGTATTGACCACGGCCGGGCAACTCTCGCCGAGCGTGACGTCTATCCGTGCCCGGTACAGCTCGCCGAGCGACCGTGCGGCCCGGTGCAGGCCGTCGATGATCTCCTCGCGCGTGTCGGGCCGGGTGGTACGGATGATTCCTTCGAGAGCGGCGTGGCCGGCGATGATGTTCGCGGCCGTGCCCGCGTGAACCGAGCCGATGGTGATGACCGACGGCCACACCGGGTTCACATGGCGCGAGATCAACGACTGAACGGCGGTGATGAGGTAGCCCGTGACGACCACGGCATCGATCGCTTCGTGCGGCCGCGCGCCGTGCCCGCTCTCGCCATGCACGTCGATGCTGAAGCGGTCGGAATGGGCGGTGATGGTGCCGTCGGCGACCATGATCTCG
The DNA here is from genome assembly GCA_011523485.1 of Acidobacteriota bacterium. The sequence continues at coordinate 18,380 of WTGR01000187.1, read as the reverse complement.
CCGACCCGGTGCTGGGTCGTCACGTGGCCGGCGAAGATCGCGTCGACGCCGTCGAGCGCGCCGGCCTCCACCATGACCTGCGCTCCGTTGCCCCGTTCCTCGGCCGGCTGGAACACGAACACGACCGAGCCGGGCGGCGGGTCGGCGGCCAGGCGCGCGGCCGCGCCGAGCACGATCGCCATGTGGACGTCGTGGCCGCAGGCGTGCATGCGGCCCGGTGCCGCCGAGGCGAACGGCAGGCCGGTCTCTTCGGTGCAGGGAAGCGCGTCCATCTCCGCGCGCAGGGCGATCCGCGGGCCGGCGCCCGGGCCCGCGAGACGTCCGACGACGCCTCCTCCCCGGCCGCCGTAGTCGTACGGGATGCCCAGGCGTTCGAGCTCGGCCATGACGGTTCGTGCCGTCTCGACTTCCTCGTAGGCCAGCTCCGGGCGGCGATGAAACGTCCGGCGCAGCTCCCGCATGCGCTCGGCTGTCGCTTCGGTGCGGGCTGCGGTTGCGGCGCCGGTATCCGACATCATGCTTCTATTCTACGGGCCGCGGCGGCCGCGCGGGTCAGCCTCCGAGAAGCCGCGGGAGCGACTCGGTCATGGCTCGCTCCGCCGCGTCCTGCGTATCGCCCAGCGCGATGACGTCGAGCTTGCCGAACGCGGCGAGCGGACCGACGTTGTAGAAGACGAAACGGCCGGTTCCGCGCACGGGGTCGAAGGCTTCGTCGCCGACGAGTTGCAGCAGGTCGGCGAAGCGCGCGCCGGCCAGTCGGGGCTCCGTCACGTCCTGTGCGCGATACGGCGGGCGGGAGCCGCGACTGCGGGTCACCAGCCGGTCGACGAGGTGCATCGGGGTGCTCGTGCCGCCCCAACGGCCGTTGCATTCGGTGAACCGGACGACGAAGTCGCCGTCGAGGTCGCCGAGCAGGAGGTGGTCGAACGAGCAACGGCCCACGTAGCCGAGCGCCTGCAGCGCCTCGGCGACGCGGCGGGCGGCCCGCGCCAACGCATCATCCACTGCTCTCGGCAGCGTGCTGGGACGGCTGCCGACGAAGACCTTGCGGTCGCCTTCCAGGATCTGCTCGTAGATCCCGTCCAGGCGCGGCGGGCAAGCGCCGTCGGGTGGAATCCACCACTGGGTCGACGGCGAGACCGAGGCGGCCTCCCAGGCGACGGCCAGAACGACCTCGCCGGTCACCCATTCGGTACGCGCCAGGAACCGCGCCACCACCTGCTCGACCTCCTTCGCCGGCCGGTCCCGCAGAGTTGCGCTCGCGAAGACCTGGTTGCCCATCGCCGAGGCGCACCGGGTTCGCTTCAGGCCCACGCAGGGGTGCTTCGACGCCAGCGCGCGCAGGTTGGCGGCGATGGCGCGCGGCGTCGACCCCCGCCGGGTCTCCGGCGTCCAGCCCGGACCGAGGACGGCATCGACGAGCTCGTCGAAGAGGTCCTTGTCGTTCGCCAGCCACGTGACCGGCGGTGGCGGCCCGAGCACGGTGACCGTGGCCCCGGCTCGCTCGGCGATGCGCCGCGCGAGTCGCCAGACCGGCTCGATTGCCATGTAGGGGTGGATCACGAGCCGCCCGCTCCGGCGCGCGAGCGCCGTCGCCCGTTCGAACGCCTCTCCGGTCATGCAGCCCTCGGCGACGGCCAGAGCCGACGACGCCTCGCTTGCCCCAACCGCGATGCGGGTCACCGGGGCGAGGCGCAGGCGCTGCGTGCAGTAGTCGTCGTAGGCCGCCTCGGAGCCGGTCACCGCGGCGTACGCGTCGCCTGCCGCCGTCCGGAGTCTGGCGCGGTGCTGATACTCCTCGACGCCGGCGATGCCCGCGAGGAACGGAATGGCCGACACGTCCTCCAGATGCAGCGCCGGTGCGGGCGGGTCCTCGGGGCGCCAGCGGCGGTCCGCGTACGGGAGGACGCGGTCGGCGAGCTGGAGTCGCGCCGCCATCGGCCGCACCGCTTCCGCCGCCGTGTCGTCGCGAGGTGTCCGGCGCAATTCGGTCGGGCGCGAGTGCGGCCGCGGCAACTATCCCCGCCTGCTGCGCTCGTGGCGGAAGACGGCAAAGGCGGCGTCGGCCCGGGAGGGATCGACCACGCCCTGGAAGACCGCGCCGTCCGTGATTACCAACCGCTCCGTGACGATCTCGCCCTCGACCGTCGCCCCGTCGGCGATCTCCACCCGGTCCGCGACCAGGCGCCCGGTGGCCCGGCCGAGCACGGTGATGTTGCTGGCGAGGATCTCGCCCGAGACCCGACCGCGCCGGCCGATGGCGACGTCGTGGTCGGGAACGAACACCTGCCCGTCGAACGAGCCTTCGATGATCAGATGCTCCGCGGCCGTGAGCTCGCCGGTTGCGGCGAGCCCCTGCCCGAGCGACGACACCCCTTCCGGAAGATCGAACTCCGGGAGGGAGCCCAGACTGCCGGCGTCGCCGCGACCGCCGTTCACCGGACGCGGGGTGTACATGGGAAACTGGAGCGGGAGACGGGGGTCGAACCCGCGACCTTCAGCTTGGGAAGCTGACACTCTACCACTGAGTTACTCCCGCTCGCATGTGGCACGTTTTCATTCTAGCAGCCCGCGCTTACCGCCGGACCATCGCGAGCACCTCGTCGCGCCGCTGCTCCATTTCGGCAAGGCTCGTCGCTTCCAGGTTGAGCCGGATCAGCGGCTCCGTGTTCGAGGGGCGGACGTTGAAGTGCCACGAGTCGTACTCGACCGAGACGCCGTCGAGTCGGTACACGCGCCCGTCGCGGTAGCGCGCCGCCAGGCTGTCCATCGTGGCCTGCACGGTGTCCATGTCCGGCATGCGCGTGTTGATCTCGCCGGAGATGAAGTAGCTCTCGCGGAGGGGGGCGAGCAGGTCGCCGAGGGTCCGGCCATGGACGGACATCAACTCCAGAAGGAGCAGCGCCGGAATGAAGCCGTTGTCGGCGAAGTAGTTGTCGCGGAAGTAGTAGTGCCCGGTGACCTCGCCGCCGAAGAGGGCATCCTCCTTGCGCATCCGCGCCTTGAAGAACGCGTGGCCGACACGGTTCATCAGCGCGGTGCCCCCGTAGGTCGCCACGGTGTCCTTGACCGCGTGGCTGGCGCGCACGTCGTAGATGATCTTCGCGCCCGGCTGCTTGCGGAGAAACGCCTCGGCGAGCAGGGCCGTGATGAAGTCGCCCGCCACGAACTCGCCGTCGCCGTCGATGAAGAAGCAGCGATCCGCGTCGCCGTCCCAGGCGATGCCGGCGTCCGCGCCGTCGGACTTGACGCGCGCGATCAGGCTGCGCCGGTTCTCCTCGATCAGCGGGTTCGCCTCGTGGTGCGGGAACGTGCCGTCCACCTCGAAGCAGAGGCGGGTCGTGCGGCACGGCAGCCGATCGAACAGGTGAGGCGCCACGAGCCCGGCGATGCCGCTGCCGGCATCGAGCACGAGGTCGAAGGGGCGGACGGCGTCGACGTCGATGAACGAGAACACGTGCTCGAGATAGCCGGCGAGAATGTCGTCGGCGGTGCGCCTGCCGGGTGATCGGGGCGCCGGCGGGATGCGGTCTCCGAGCACCATGTCGCGGATGTCGCCGATGCCGGCGTCACCGCTCAGCGGAAGCGCCTGCCGCCGCACCAGCTTCATCCCGATGTACTCCTTCGGGTTGTGCGATGCGGTGATCATCGCGCCGCCTTCGAGATCGTCCCGTGCGACGCCGTAGTAGAGCATGTCGGTCCCGACCAGACCGTAGTCGACCACGTCGGCCCCCTGCCGCAGCGCACCGTCGATGAACGCGCCGGCGATCTCGGGTGCGCTGGTCCGCATGTCGCGGCCGACCGCGATGCGGCCGGCGCCGAGGTAGGCGACGAAGGCCCGCCCGATGCGCTGCGCGACGTCGGCGGTGATCTGGGCTTCGTACAGGCCCCGCACGTCATAGGCCTTGAAGATGTTCGGATCGGTCGTCTGGGTCATGGCGTCGAAGGGCTCATTCGAAACGTGTGTAGGGGGTCAGCGTCGAGTCGTCGCCCAGGACGAGGCCCGGGGCGATGCGGGCGTGCTCGCCGATGCGGCAGCGGCGGCCGACGATGGCGCCGTCCACCGCCGCGCCGGCGGCGATCACCGACTCCGGCCAGATGATGGTGTCGCGCACGCGGGCGGCCGACTCGATAACGCTGCCGCCGCCGAGGACCGCGTGGGGGCCGATCTCGGCGTCGGGATGCACGGTCGAGCCGGGGCCCACGAAGCAGGGGGCCAGCAGACGCGCGGTCGGCGCGATCGAGGCATCGCCGGCCACCGTGGGCTCGCCCCCGCCGGCCAGCATCGCGCCGCGCGTCCGGCAACGGGCGTCGAGAATGTCGCGGTGCGCTTGCCGATAGGCCGCCGGCGTCCCGATGTCCAGCCAGTACCCGTGTTCGATATAGGCCGCGAACGCATCGCCGCGCTCGACCAGGGAGGGAAAGTACGCGCGTTCAATCGAGTACCGCGTGTTGGCCGGAATCCTGTCGAACGTGTCGGGCTCCAGTACGTAGATGCCGGCGTTGATCGTGTTGCACGTGATCTGCTCCGGATCGGGCTTCTCGAGGAACCGCGTGACGTTGCCGTCGTCGTCCGTCTCCACCAGGCCGTACCGCGACGGGTCGTCGACCGGCGCCAGCACGATCGTCGCGCGGGCGCGTCGCGCCCGGTGGTGCTCGACGAGCGCGGCCAGGTCTATCTCCGTCAGCACGTCGCCGTTGAAGACGATGGTCGTGCCCTCGAGGTACGGCTCGACGAACTTGACCGCGCCTCCGGTGCCGAGCGGTTCCGGCTCGACGACGTAGCGGATGGGGAGGCCGGCGTCTTCGCCCCGTCCCACTACGGCCTGGATGTGCTGGGGATGATAGTTGAGGCTCAGAATCACTTCGTCGACGTCCGGCACCCGCTTCACGAGGTCGATCTGATGATAGAGAAACGGACGATCGAAGATGGGCACGATCGGCTTCGGCGTGTTGAGCGTGAGAGGCCGGAGGCGCGTGCCGAGTCCTCCGGCCAGCAGGACCGCCTTCATGACCGTCGATCATAGCGTCTCGCCACGGGCCGCCGGCACGCTGCGCGGCGTCGGGCGGAGTACAATGACGGCCGGGTCAAGCGGTAGAGCATCCATGAACCTGCCGAACACGCTTACGTTGGCCCGGATCTTCCTGGTTCCGTTGCTCGTCGTGGTGCTGCTGACGCGCTTCGAGGCGGAGCTCGTCTTCGGCATGCCGCGGGAGGTCCTCGGCGCCGCCATCTTCGGGATCGCGGCGTTGACGGACTGGCTGGACGGCTACCTCGCCCGCCGCCGCCGGCAGGTGACGCAGCTCGGGCAGCTCATGGACCCGCTCGCCGACAAGCTGCTGATCACGGCGGCGTTGGTGTCGCTGGTGCAGATGGGCATGGCGTCGGCCTGGATGGTGGCCGTCATCCTGGGCCGCGAGCTCGCCATCACGGTGTTCCGCAGCCTGACGTACGCGCGCGGCGTCACGATCCCGGCGTCCTCCCTCGGGAAGGTCAAGATGGTGACGCAGGTGGTGGCGATCCTGCTCCTGATACTCGGAAACCAGGTCTGGCTGTTCTGGGCGCTGGGCCAGGTGGCGCTCTGGCTCGTGCTGATCGCGTCGCTGTGGTCGGCGATCGACTACTACCGCCGGTTCGGTGGGGTCCTGGTGCACTCGCGGGCCGCCCCGTTCGAAGCCGCGGACCGCCGGCCCGAGGCCATCGAGAAGAAGCGCGCCAAGGTCGGTTGAGTCGCCTCCGGTGCTAGGGGCCGTCCAGATCCATGGACACCTTGAGTTCCTCGATCCGCAGGTTCGCGTCCACGAGAAACTCCGTCGCGGGAAATTCGGAGACCAGGAGTTCGAAGAGCGGGAGCGCCTCGGGGCCGCGACCCAATGTCGCCAGCGCGTCGGCAAGGTGGAAGTAGACGGCGTCCCGGCGCGTGTAGCCGGGATCCTCGTCGAGGATTTCGCGGAAGCGATCCATGGCGCCGGGGTAATAGCGGAGCCGGTAGTAGAAGCGGCCCACCAGGTAGTTCGAATCGCTGAGGCGGTCGCGGGCCTCCCGCAGCCGCTCCCGCGCTTCGGCCAGGAGCTGCGGATCGGCGAACTCGGCGTACAGCTCGATGAAGGTCTCGAACTCCGTGATCGCCGAGCGGGTCTCGGACTGGTCGCGCTCCGGCCGCCGCATCTGGTTGAAGTAGACCATGCCCACCTTGAACTGGGCCTCGGGCGCCAGCTCGTGGGTCGGCGGGTAGAGGCGCAGAAACTCTCGCAGCTCGCTCAGCGCCGAGACGTAGGCGATGTCGGTGCCCTCTCCTTCATACGATTCGACGATGCCGAGCCGCGACCTGGCGCGCAGCGGACTTTGCGGATAGTTGTCGCGAATCTGCGCGAAGTACTCGCGGGCCGTGGACCAGGCGCCCTCCTCCAGCGCCTGGCTTCCGCGCTCGAAGAGGATTCCGTCGGCGTCGGCCTCGGTCAGCGGAGGAAGATCCGCCTGCCGGCTTCCGCAGGCGCTCAACGCGACGGCGCAGGTCAGCAGGAGGCAGGCGGCCGGAAGTCGGCAACCGATCCTGCGGCCGAGCCGGCTCAGGGGGTCACGGGAAGAGACGTAGCGAGCCATTGGTACTCCGCGTGAATGCCGTTTTCGAGGGTCACCCTGGGGACGAATTCGAGATCGACGCGGGCGCGGCCGGTATCGGCGAAGGTGTCGCGCATGTCGCCCCTCTGCGGTGCGCTGCGCCGCACGTCCGGGGTGCGGCCGGTGCAATGCGCCATGACGTCGATGACCTGGTTCATCGAGACGCGCGAGCCGCCGCCGACGTTGTAGACGGAGCCGGGGACGCCTCGTGCGCCGGTCGCGACGGTGGCGGCGACGGCGTCCTCGACGAAGGTGAAGTCGCGCGTCTGCTCGCCGTCTCCGTAGAGGGTTATCGGCCGGTCCGCGAGCAGGGCGCTCAGGAAGCGGTGGAACGCCATGTCCGGCCGCTGTCTCGGCCCGTACACCGTGAAGTAGCGCAAGGCTACCGCCGGCACGCCGCAGTTCGCGTGATACAGCATGCAGAGGTGCTCGGCCGCGAGCTTGGTCACGCCGTACGGCGAGAGCGGCTGGGGGCGTGCGTCCTCGCGCATGGGGATGGCGACGTCGTCACCGTACACCGAGGAGCTGGAGGCGTACACGAACCGCTCGATCGGGCGGTCGATACAGGCTTCCAGCAGCACCTGGGTAGCCTCGATGTTGCAGTCGGTGTAGATGGAGAAATCCGAGCCCCAACTGCTGCGGACGCCGGCCTGCGCCGCGAGGTGGAACACGTGGGTGACCCCGTCGAGCAGCACGGGCCAGGACGCGTCCTGGATGCGGGACTCCACGAACGTGAACCGCGCTCGCGCGCGCGGTGACGACACGTTCGTCTCCTTCACCGCACGCGGGTAGTAGTCGGTGAAGCAGTCGATGCCGACGACCTCGTGACCCTGCTCGAGCAGCCGGTCCGACAGGTGGGAACCCACGAAGCCGGCGGCGCCGGTGACGAGCGCTCTCATGTCAGTATCGCCTGCAGGTCGGCAGGAACGCGACGCAGCCTGCCGGACGGATCCGTGGCGGCGTGGACCGTGTGCCCGACCGCAAGCAGGTTCTGGTCGGCGTGGCGCCGGACCTCGTACTGGAAGGCCACGCGCGCACGTGATCGCATGGAGCCGGTGGTGACGACGTCGAGGTCGTCGTCGTAACGGGCCGGGGCGCGGTAGCTGCACTGCGCTTCCACCACCGGGAGCAGCACGCCGTTCGCCTCCAGGTCCCGGTATCGGCCGCCGAGCGATCGCAACAACTCGCAACGTGCCACCTCGAACCAGACGAAGTAGTTCGCGTAGTAGGCGATTCCCATCTTGTCGGTTTCCGCGTAGCGCACACGAATCTGACACGAGCTGGTCGGCACGGTCCGCTACGTGTTCTGCACGGCCGCCGCCGTGCCCGCGAGCGCCCGGTCGCGCAGCCGCCCTACGGCGCCGGCCGGGTCGGCCGTTCGAAAGATGGACGAGGCGGCGACCAGGATCTCCGCGCCGGCGCCTGCGAGCTCTTCGGCGTTCGCCGGGCCGATGCCGCCGTCGATCTCGATCGGGGCGCGATTCCCGGCCCGATCGAGCAGCTCGCGGACCTCGCGCACTCTCGACGTGCTGCCGGGGATGAATGCCTGGCCCGCGGCGCCGGGATTGACCGACATCACGACGACGTAGTCCACGGCGTCGGCCACCGCGGCCAGCGCGCCGACGGGGGTGCCGGGATTCACCGCGACTCCCGCTGCCGCCCCCAGCGCGCGAATGGTCGAGAGCGTGCGGTGCACGTGCGGCGATGCTTCCAGGTGCACGGAGACCATCGCCGCTCCGGCCGCGACGAACGCCTCCACGTGCCGTTCCGGTTCGACGACCATGAGGTGCACGTCGAGCGGCACGGCCGCGGCGCGCTCGAGCGCCTGCACGACCGGCAGGCCGACGCTGATGCTCGGGACGAACCTGCCGTCCATGACGTCGACGTGCAGCAGGTCCGCGCCGCCGCGCTCCACGGCGCGCACCGCATCCCCGAGTGCGGCGAAGTCGGCGGCGAGAATCGACGGGGCGATCCGGACGTTCGCGACCGCCGTCAACGGCTCACCTCGAGCGAGATGGTGTCGCTCTGGGCGATCTGCAGGCCCGGTTCCGGCGCCTGTCTGAGCACGATGCCGGCCGCGACCCCGGGGTACGGCTGTTCGCTCACGACGGTCACCCGAAACCCTCGTGCGCGCAGGATGTCCGCGGCTCCGTCTGCGGTCACGCCGATCAGGTTGGGCATCACGTAGGTCCGGCCGCGTTCTCCACGGTTCACCAGCAGCGAGACGGCGTCGCCGTTGCCGGCGGGAGGCGGCTCCTGCGCCACGACGGAATCGGTCGGATAGCGGTTCGAGCGGATTTCCGAGACGCCTTCCAGCAGGAAGACGTTGTCGCTCAGGCGCTGTCGCGCCCCGGCCTCCGATTCGCCGATGAGCGCCGGAATCCGACCTCGGTTCGGACCCGAGCTCAGCCACAGCTTGACGCTGCGCCGGCGCCGGGTCGTGAGTCCGGGTGACGGATCCTGCTGGGCGACGAGGCCCGGCTCGATCGCCTGGTGGATCCGCCGCAGCGGCTCGATCCGCGTATGCAGTCCCGCCTCGGCGAGCACGCGGTTGGCTTCCTGCGGCGACAGGCCCCGCAGGTCCGGCGTCGAGACCTCTCTCGTCTTCAGCGCGAGCTGCATGCCGGCGAAGGCCGAGAGGCCGAACGTCCCACCGAGCGCTCCGGTGAGCACGATGAACTTGCCGGCTTTCAACAGGCGTGCATGCGGTCTCATCCGATCCTCCAGTTTAGAGGAGGTGCGGACGGCCGGACAAGGTCAGGCCGGACGGCGCGCGAGGGCGGCGGCGAAGAACGCCTCGACACCGTGGCGAAACGGCAGGGTGCGCAGGTGCCCGTTGCCGTCCAGCACCCGGTCGAGGGCCGGTACGGCGCGCGGTACGGCGGGGACGAATTCCGGGTGGTGGTCGAGGAAGCGGGCGACGACCTGCTCGTTCTCCTCCGGCTCGCTCGAGCACGTGGCGTAGATCAGGCGCCCGCCCGGACGCACCGCCTCGGCGGCGCGCCGCAGCATCTCGACTTGCGTCGCGGCGAACGACGCGAGGTCGCCCGGGGCCCGGCGCCAGCGAACGTCGGGGTCGCGCCGCAGGGCGCCGAGACCCGAGCAGGGAGCGTCGACCAGCACGCAGTCGAAGACCGGCCGGAGGGGCAGGGGCGCCGTCGCGTCGAGCCGCACGATCGCGACGCGCGGCGCACCGGCGCGCGCGAGCAGATCGGCGAGCAGCGCCACCCGCCGGGGCCTGAGATCGGAAGCGACGACGAAGCCGGCGGGGCCGGCGCACCCGGCGAGACCGACCGTCTTGCCGCCCGGGGCCGCGCAGAGGTCGAGGACGCGCTCGCCCGGCGCGGGCCCGGCGAGCTCGACGACGAGTTGCGAGGCCTCTTCCTGCACCACGAAGCGCCCCGCGGCGGCGGCCGGCGACGCCAGCGCGTCGCCTTCCGTAGCCACGAGTCCGTGCGGCGCGAGTCTGGTCTCGATGCTGCGGACGCCGCAGGCGTCGAGGGCGTCCCGCAGCTCCGCCGCGGTGTTCCGGGCGGTGTTCGCGCAGAGCGTGACCGGCGCGGGACGGTTGTTGAACTGCGCCCACGCTTCGGCCGCCTGCAGGCCGTGACGGTCGAGCCAGCGCTCTACCAGCCATCGCGGGTGGGAGAGCGTGATGGCCAGATAGTCGAGGGCCGCGCGCCTGGCCGGGCCGTCGCCCGCGCCGGTTGCGGCCCGCGGCGCCGGGGGCAGCGTGAACGGCCGCCGGCGGTCGGCAAGGGTCCTGAGCACGGCGTTCACGAAGCCGGCGGCTCGCCGCGCGCCGCACTCGCGGGCCAGCTCCACGGCGTCGGCGACCACGGCGTGGGCGGGCACGCGGTCGAGATGCAACAACTGGTACGCGGCAGCCCGCAGCAGGTCCAGAGCGACGGGCGAGATTGCCGGCAGCGGCCGTGACGCCGCCTGCTCGAGGAGATGATCCAGCGCGGCCCGCCGGCGCTGCACGCCGATGGCGATCTCGCCCACGAGCGCACGGTCGCGCGGGTCCGCCAGCCGCCGGCGCGACCGATCGAGGGCCGTCGCCAGATCGCTGCGTCCGGTGTGGACGGCGCGCAGGACGCCGTGTGCTGCCCGCCGGGCCGGCGCGGTCACGCGGAAACGGTATCGAATCGCCGGCCGGGCGACCAGCGGCGGCCTGCCAGAAAGGCCCGGGCGCCGACCCGGCGCCGACCCTCGGGCTGAATCTCCAGGATGGCGAGGGCGCCGCCGTCGCCGGTAGCGACGATCAGCCGGTCGCCGGACGCTTCCACCAGGGTCCCCGGCTCCGGCGCGTCCGGACCGGAGAATGCGACGACAGCCGTCCGGTGGACCAGATACCGGGCGCCGTCGAGCGCAGCGGAGGCGTGCGGCCAGGGATGCAGACCCCGCACCTGGTTGTGGATGGCCGCCGCCGGGGCGCCCCAGTCGATTCTGCCGTCCTCGCGCGACAAGCGCGGCGCGAGCGTGGCCGCCGCGTGGTCCTGCGCGCGCTCGACGGCGGTGCCGGCTGCGAGTGCGCCGATGACCTCCAGCAGGAGATCCGCGCCCAGCCGAGCGAGGTCGGCCTCGACGACGTCGCTGGTCTCGTCCGGCGCGATGGGGCGCGTCCGCCGGGCGAACGTCGGGCCGGCGTCCATCTCGCGCACCAGCCGCATGATCGTGACCCCCGTCTCGGTCTCGCCGGCGATGATCGCGCGTTGCACCGGAGCGGCGCCGCGGTACTTCGGCAGCAGCGAGGGATGGATGTTGATGGTTCGGAGCCGGGGCGCCGCGAGCACGGCGTCGGGCAGCATCCGGCCGTAGGCGGCGACGACGGCCAGGTCCGGTTCGAGCGCGGAGAGCGTCTGCAGGAACGAGCCGTCCCCGAGCCGCTCGGGTTGGAGGACGCGCGCGCCCCGCGCCGTCGCGGTCCGCTTGACCGGCGATTCGGAAACCCGTTGCCCGCGTCCCCGCCCGCGGTCCGGCTGCGTGACGACGAGGGCCACGCGATGCGGGGAGTCGAGCAGGCGGGTGAGCGCGGGTACGGCGAAGTCCGGCGTGCCGTAGAAGACGACGTTCACCACTTGCCGCTGCGGCGCAGCTTGTTGAGCTTGCGAAGCATCATCTCGCGGCGGATGCCGCGCAGGCGATCCAGGAACAGGGATCCGTCCAGGTGGTCCATTTCGTGGTCGAAGGCGCGCGCCAGAATTCCCGTCGCCTCCACCTCGCGCGATGCCCCGTCGCGATCCAGGCCGCGCATCACGGCGCGCGACGGCCGCGGTACGGCGGCGTTGAAGCCGGGAACGCTCAGGCAGCCCTCGTCCTCTCGTTGCAGACCGTCGCGTTCGACGAACGTGGGGTTCACCATGACGACGAGCGCCCCGGATTCGTGTCCGGAGGAAGGATCGGCGACGAAGACCCGCAGGGGCACGCCGACCTGCGGCGCCGCCAGGCCGACTCCGGACGCGGCGTACATGGTGTCGATCATGTCGTCTATGAGGCTGTCGACCAGCGGCGTGAGCTTGTCGACGTCGGCGGCGGGCCGGTGCAGCACGTCGTCGCCGTAGCGCAGGATCGGACGAATCATCCACCCGATTGTAGTGCGGAAACTGCGATCCCGTGACCCTCGGGGGTGGGTGCGGGCCGGCCCGGCGGGGGTTCGGACGGTTGGCGCGCCGTTTGCTTGAATCCGGTCCCGTGACAGTAAGTACGGCATGGCGCGACGTGCGGCGCGCGGCGGGAGTTCTCACCGGAGTCGCGCGCCTGATGGGCGACAGCGCGGTGATGGTCGCGCTGCGGGAGGAAGTGAGGAGGGCCGCCGCGGCGCCGTTCCCCGTGCTGATCGAAGGGGAGAGCGGTACCGGCAAGGAGCTCGTGGCGCGCGCCCTGCACGAGGAGGGGCCGCGCCGGGACGAGACGTTCGCCGCGGTCAACTGCGCGACGTTCAGCGACGACCTCATCGAGACGGAGCTCTTCGGGCATGCCAAAGGGGCCTTCACCGGAGCCGTGCAGTCGCGGCGCGGGCTGCTGGAGGCCTCGTCGGGCGGCACCGTGTTTCTGGACGAGGTCGGGGAGTTGTCGCCGCGGGCGCAGGCGAAGCTGCTGCGGACGCTGCAGGACGGCGAGATCCGGAAGGTCGGCGAGAACGTGACCCGCCGACTCGACTTGCGGGTCGTGGCGGCCACCAACCGCACCCTGGCAGGGGACCCGGCCGAGGGGCGGTTCCGGCGCGATCTCCTGTACCGCCTCGATGTCGTGCACCTGCAGGTGCCGCCTCTTCGGGACCGCGGCAGCGACGTCGCGAAGCTCGCCGTGCACTACTGGGACCGCACCCTGATGCAGACCCGCGGCCGGGCCCGGCTCGCCCGCGAGACGATGACCGCGCTGGCCGCCCACGAGTGGCCCGGCAACGTGCGGGAGCTTCAGAACGTGCTGGCCGCCCTTGCCGTCGCCGCCCCACCGCACGGCGAGGTCGGGCCGGACCTGCTGCCGGCCGCGATCCGCAGAGCGTCTCAGGAAGAGCGTCCGACGCTCGCCGAGGCGCGCCGCGCATTCGACAGGAGGTTCGTGGACGAGGCGCTCGTGCGCGCCGGCGGCAGGAGGAGCCTGGCCGCCCGGCAGCTCGGAATATCGCGGCAGGGTCTCGCGAAGCTGGTCGTCCGCCTCGGGCTGGAGCCGCCGACCCGCTGACCGCGGGCCGCGCCGCTCGTGAGGCGCGGGTCCGCCGGGACCGCGGGCCACGCGCCGCCGCCGGTTGCAGTCACCGCCGGTCCGGCGGCAGCGCGAACACGTAGAGCGCGTTCGACCGGTCGCCCCCGACCGGCACCGCCAGGTACTGCCGTCCGCCCGCCGCGTAGGTGATCGGGAATCCCTGGGCCGAGCCCGGCAGCCGCACGTGGAACAGCATGTCGCCGTTCGTCACGTCGTGGACGAACAGGTTGCGGTCGGTGTCGGCGCTCACCACCAGGCCGCCGCCGGTCGTCAACGCGGCCGCGCCGGGTCGCGTCGGCATCGAGTGACGCCACAGGATGTCTCCGCTGTCGATGTCCATCGCGATCAGATGGCCGCGATAGGGCTCGCTGTCCGGATGCACCGTGCTGCCGCGCGAGAGCCAGCCGGTATTGGCGTAGTATCGCGCGCCCGGAATCCGCTCGATCTCGGTGAACACGCCGCTGACGCAAGTCGGGTGAATCGGGATGTACAGCGCCCGGGTCTCCGGATGGTAGGCCGACGCCCGCCAGTTGCGGATGCCGCCGAAGTCGGGGCAGAACGCGATCTCCACGCCGGCTTCCGGAATCATCTCGGGCTTGTAGGTCACGCGTCCGGTGCGGTGGTCGACGTCCAGCACGTCCTGGTAGCCGAGGTCGTGCGCCGCCACGAAGCGCCCGGTGTCCCGGTCGATCTCCCAGAGGATGCCGAGCTTGCCCATCTTGAAGAGGGAGCGCCGCCCCCGGTGATCGATGAGGACGCTCTCGAACACGTCGTCGAGGTCGTGCGTCTCGCCCGGGGTGAACTGGTAGTACCACGACAGCTCGCCGGTATCGGCGTCGAGGGCCAGGACACTGTTGCTGTACAGCGCGTCGCCGTCGGTCCCGCGGGTCACGCTGGCCCAGGGCTTGGCCTGCGACGTCGACCAGAAGGTCAGGTTGGTCTCGGGATCGTAGCTGCCCGGAATCCAGGAATCGGCCCCGGCGCGGTACAGCAGCGGCAGGTCGCCCCACGAGTCGCCCCCCGGGTCGCCGGGGCGGGCGATGGTGGAGGTCCGCCACAACTCCTCCCCGGTCTCGGCGTCGTGCGCGGAGATGAAGCAGACGTCCTCCTTGAAGCGCTCGCAGCCGGTCATGCCGGCCACGACCCTGCCGTTGGCGACGATCGGCCCGCTCGTGTAGCGGTAGCCGAGCGCGTTGTCGGCGACCTCGTGGTCCCACGCCACGTCGCCCGTGCCGCGGTCGAGCGCGACGATGTGGGCGTCGGCCGTGTTCAGGTAGACCTTGTCGCCGTAGACGGCGATCGAGCGGCTCCGCGGCGCGAGCACCGACTCGACCATGGCGTCGAGGTCGCGCCGGTACTCCCAGAGGCGGTCCCCGGTCACCGCGTCGAGCGCCTGGACCACGTTGCCGGGGTTGGCGAGGTACATCACCCCTTCGTGCACCAGCGGGGTGGGCTGGTTGGCGCCCGTGTTCATCTGCCAGCCCCAGACGAGCTGCAGGCGGTGGACGTTCTCGCGGTCGATCTGATCCAGCGGGCTGTAGCCCCAGCCGTCGAGGGTCCGCCGCCAGTTCAGCCAGTCGGCCGGGTCGGGGTTCTGGAGCATGGCGTCCGTGACGGGCGTGACTTCGCGCTCCTGGGCGGCTGCTATGGAGATGCCTGCGACCGCGATCAGGACAACCGCGGCCAGAAGTCGACGCCAGGGTGCGCGCAGCATGATGGGCTCCTCCACGATGTGAGACGAGTGGATTCATTATCATTCGAAACCGGTTCGTCGCTCGTGAATTCGTGCCGTCCGCGCGGACATCGTGAGGGGGGAGGAACGGAGTGGGCAAGGAGATCTCGCGTCGGCGGTTCGTGACCGCGGCCGCGGCGTCGGCCGCCTCGCTGATGATCGTGCCGCGCCACGTGCTGGGCGGCTCCGGCATGCAGGCGCCGAGCGATACGCTCAACATTGCGGGGATCGGCGTCGGTGGACGGGGACGCGCCGACGTCCGGGGCTGCAGCAGCGAGAACATCGCAGCGCTGTGCGACGCCGACCTGGGCTTCGCCGCACGCACGTTCCGCGAGTTTTCCGGCGCCCGCGTCTACCAGGACTACCGGCAGATGCTGGATCGCGAGCCGGACCTCGACGCCGTGGTCATCGCGACGCCGGACCACACGCACGCCGTCATCGCAATGGAGGCGATGCGGCGCGGCAAGCATGTCTACTGCGAGAAGCCGCTGACCCGCACCGTCGCCGAGGCGCGCGCGCTGGCCGCGGCGGCCCGCGAGTCGGGCGTGGCGACCCAGATGGGCAACCAGGGTCACGCGGGAGAGGGGACGCGGCGGATCCGCGAGTGGCTGGAGGCGGGCGTCATCGGCGCGGTGCGCGAGGTGCACTACTGGACCAACCGGCCGATCTGGCCGCAGGCGATCGAACGGCCGACCGAGGCGCACCACGCGCCGCCCGGCCTCGACTGGGACCTGTTCCTGGGACCCGCGCCTCACCGGCCGTACCATCCGGCGTACCACCCGTTCCGCTGGCGCGGCTGGTGGGACTACGGGACCGGGGCGTTGGGCGACATCGCCTGCCACGCGATGGATACCGCGTTCTGGGCGCTGGAGCTCGGCCAACCCACCCGCATCGAGGCCGAGACGACCTCGCTCTTCGCCGAGACGGCGCCCGCCGCGTCGCGCATCGTCTACGAGTTTCCGGAGCGCGGCGCGCGGCCGCCGGTCCGGTGCGTCTGGCGCGACGGAAGCCTCGCCCCGTCGCGCCCGCCCGAGCTGGCGGCAGGGGAACGACTGCCCGGCGGCGCCAGCGGGCAACTGTTCGTGGGGGACGACGGCGTGATCGGCGCCGACATGTACGGCCGCGCGCCGCGCGTCTTTCCCACCGCGCTGCACGAGGACGTGACGGCCAGCCCGCCGCCGAAGAAGTACCCGCGATCGCCGGGGGTCTACCGCGAGTGGATCGATGCCTGCAAGGGCCGCGGCACGGCCGGGTCCAGCTTCGAGGCGCACGCCGGGCCGCTGACCGAGGTCGTGCTGCTCGGCAACCTCGCCGTGCGCAGCGGCGCCGCCATCGAGTGGGACGCCGAGCGGATGCGCGTCACGAACGTCCCGCAGGCGAACGCGTTCCTCGACGAGGAGTACCGCGCAGGCTGGAGTCTCCGAGGGCGTACGGGGTGACCGGCGAGCGCCGATCGATCCTGCGTGAGTCGATCACGCGGCGCAAGTAGGGAGCGCCGCTCGGCTTGATGCCGGGTGGCGCGCCCCCGAATGGAGCGTTCTGCGGCGCAGACGCCTAGAACTGGTCGTTCGTCGCTGCGGGGACGTCGCGGATCTTCTCCTGCACGGTGCCCGGGATGCCCAGCCGCGTGTTGGCGCCGAGCCGCTCGAGCAGCGCCGCGCTGTCCGGCCAACTCTGGAACTGGAAGGACTGCTTGGTCCCCTCGGCGATGCGGTACGGCGTCCTGCCCCGGAAGTCGCGCGCGTCGATGTCGGCGCCCTCGGCCACCAGATATTCGATGACCTCGTTGAGGCCGCGATATGCCGCACCGTGCAGCGCCGTGAAGTCGGCCTCGTTGGCGGCGTTGATGTCGGCCCCCGCCTCCAGCAGGATCCGGACCGCGGCCTCGGCGCTCTCGGAGCGGACCCCGCGCGGCTCCCGCGGCGTGTAGGTGGCGCGGCCGAGCCCCGCCGCCACCATGAACGGCGTCGTGCCGTCATCGGTCGTCAGGTGCTGGTCGGCGCCCGCGGCCAGCAAGGTCCGGATGATTTCCAGCGCGCCGCCGCCGCCGGCGCTGTTGGCCGCGTACGCCGCGACCCAGAGAGGGGTCGCTCCGCGCAGGTCCCCTGTACCGGTGGCGAAGCCTTCGAAGGCGCCCTTGGTCGGGTGGCCGATGTAGCTCATGAACATGGCCGACATCGTGATCCGCGCATCCACGTCGGCGCCGCGCTCGAGAAGCGCCTGTACAAGGGACAGCCGCCGATCCGGGGGCAGGTTGCGCCCGCGGAACCGCCCGCCGTAGCCGTGGCCGCGCGACCAGTCGCCGAGCCAGGTGCCGACGTTGCCGGCGGCCACGTGCAGCGCTTGGATGCCGCCCATCGCGCCGTTCGGGTCGGCGCCCCGCCTGAGCAGGAAGCGGGCGAATGCGTCCTGGCCGTTCGCGATGGCGTAGGGCAGGGCATGGGTGCCGTCCGCTCCCGCGTCGTTGACGTCGACGCCGGCGGCGATGAGCGCCTCGGCCATCGGGATGTCGCCGTTGGCCGCCGCGAACAGCAGCGGCGTGAAGCCGTCGGCGGTCGACGTCGCCGGCTGGGCGCCGGCATCGAGAAGCGCGCGCGCCGCGTCGGCGTGCGAGCCGGCCACCGCCCACATCAGCGCCGTGCCGCTCGTGGCGCCGGTGCGGGCGTTCACCGCCGCGCCGCCGGCCAGCAGCGCGTCGACGACCGCCGGGCTCCCGGTGCGCGCGGCCACCATCAGCGGCGTCAGCCCGCTGGCGCGAGCGGCGTTGGCGTCGGCGCCCGCCGCCAGCAGCGTCTCGACCATCGGAAGGCTTGCGTTCTCGGCCGCCCGATCGAGCGGCGTCACGCCGTGATCGTCGGCCGTGGTCACGTCGGCGCCCGCGGCCAGCAGCAGCCCGGCCATGTCGAGGTCGTTCCAGTGGGCCGCCCAGAGCAGGGCGGTGGACCCGTCCGCCCACCGCGCGTCGACGTCCGCGCCCCGCTCGACGAGCGTGCGAACCGCCTCGGCGTCCTGGGCGGCCGCGGCCTCCACTACGCGCGTGTCCTGCGCGCGTGCATCTGCGGCAAAGAGCAACGCCGCACAGGCCATCGCCGCCGCCATGACGAACAGACCCGCCGATCGATACATGCTGGCGCTCATCGTCCTGTCTCCCGGGAGTCCGTGACCGAAGGCGCGGGCTCCTCGCGCTCCGCGTGTCGATTGCGACGACGATGCCGACCACTATACGCAGGCTGGCGGCAGCCGTCCATCCGATTGATTCGAGTACGGGGCGGCCCGGCCCGCTCGAGTCTTCCAGTACTGGAAGTCTGCGCCGCAGAA
>WTGR01000565.1 GCA_011523485.1 Acidobacteriota bacterium | reverse complement strand
TCTCGTTGTAGACGACGAACAGCTCGCTGCCCGGGTGGTACTCCCAGCGCAGCCGGATGTTGGTGCCGACGCCGCCGGTGGCGGAGTTGTACTGCACCAGGGCGCTGACGAACATCAGCGGGTTCACGGCGTAGATCGTCCGCGTGCTCACGAGCGTCGTGTCGAAGCGGCCCACGGGCAGATCGATCCTGTTGAACGACAGGTTCGGCTCTATCGACAGTTGCGGCGTGATCTCCACGCGGGTCCCGGAGAACGCGCTGCCGAGCCCGAGGTTCAGGCTCGTCTTCGTGCCGCCGTAGAAGCCGCCGTGCTGGGCGGAGACGCGGCCGGAGACGCGGTGCTGCTGCCCCAGCGAGTACCCCACCTCGATGTCGTCGAAACGGTAGCCGCCCACCGGGATGGCGACGCCCGGGGCAATCTGAAACGGGTGTGCGAGGAACTCGTAGTTGCGGCTGTAGATGACGTCGAAGAGGTCGCCGCTCTCCAGCTCCGTTGCGAACCGGCCACGCGCCTGCCGTGTCTCGAGCACGCCCTGCCGGTCAGTGATGTAGTCGAGCTGTCCTTCCCAGAAGAACTGCCGGATCGACTCGATCGACCGCGGGCGCGGACTGAACCGGAACAGCCCGAAGCTCTGCTCGAAGTCGCGGCGCCGCAGGAAGCCGATCTCCGGGTTGAAGTCCTCGCCGACGGTGAGTCGCTCCAACTGCAGGCCGTAGCGGTCGCCGGTGTAGTCGAGCTGGGCCCGGTAGCTCGTCTCGTCGTCGCCGAGACCTGCCCCCGGTGTGCGCGTCTCGGCCCAGTAGGTGCTGATGTTGAGGTTCTGATGGAAGGAGAAGAGGCCGTCGACGCCGTACGCCGCGTTGGATCCGGGGCCGACCCGCGACACCGAGCGGCCGGTGAACAGCGCCCCGATGTTGCTGCGCCGGAGGATGTCGCGCCGGACGCGGAGGACCGAGAAGTTGGTGGCGCGTGCACTCGCGGCCGGCGCGTCGGCGGTCTGGATGTTCAGCATCCCGAGGCTGTACCTGCCGATCCTGCCAGTGAGACGGCCGCCGGCGTCGATGGGCACCTCGCGTCCGCGGTTCAGGCCGATCTGCCGGCTGTAGAAGAGGATCGGCGTGTTGCTGATGCCGGCGAACTGGCCGGCGCCGGCCTCGCCGCCGAACGAGAACACGCCCTGGTTCTCGAGGAAGAACTCGCGCTTTTCGGGGAAGAACAGGCTGAACCGCGTCAGGTTGATCTGCTGCTCGTCGGCCTCCACCTGGGCGAAGTCGGTGTTCAGGGTCAGGTCGGCCACCAGGTTCTCGGTGACGCCGTACTTGACGTCGAGCCCCATGTCCCCGGCCATGTCGTTCGAAAGGCGCGGCCCCGCCGCGCGAACGCCGCTGGCCTCGCCGATGGCGTAGGGCTTGAGCTCCAGGTCGAGGCCCGCGTCGGGCGCCTCGAGGCCGACCAGCGTGGCGGCCTGCGACACCTGCATGATGGCGCCGTAGCCCCAGGAGGCGGGCAGCGGCACCAGCGCCGAGTACTCGTTCTTCCAGACGACGCGCCGCTCGACGTTGAAGCCCCAGGTCTGGGCGCGGCCCGGCCGATAGCGCAGCGACTTGAACGGAATGGCCGCCTCGAACGTCCAGCCGCCGTCGAAACGGCCGACCCGGACGCTCCAGACCGGATTCCAGTCGCCGTTCCAGGCGCGCTCGTTGGTGATCTGTCCGTCCAGCCGTCCGCCGAGCGGGTTGATGACCAGCTCGACGGCGTTGCGGCGGTCGTGGAACGTGTCGAGCAGGATGCCGACGTACTGTCCCAGCCCCATGCCGTCGCGGCGCATGTCGTTGGCCACCCACTCGGATTCCGGCGCCGCGTTGAGACAGCGGCCCGACACGTACAGGTTCTCGTCGTCGAACGCGACCCAGATCTCGGTCTGCTCGGTGGCGGGCTCGCCCTCGTTCGGCAACACCTGGATGAAGTCGGAGGCTGGTGGAATGTCGCGATAGATGTGCTCGTCGAGCTCGCCGTCGATGGCCAGCGACTCTTCCAGGCGTACTGCCCGGAGCGTGGCGCGGCCGGCCGCGTCGCGGGCGATGATTGCCGGGGGGCTCGGCGGCGGCGGTCCGTCGAGTGCGCGGACGTCGAGTGCGCCGGCGGTCGTCTGTCCGGCCTGGGAGGGAATTGCCCCCGCGACGACGGCGGCGAGACCCAAACAGACGCCGGCCGCACGAGCACGGCGCCTCTGCGGCCCCGATGCTTCGCCAAGTCGCATCACGCGTCCTGGGCCGCGGTGCCGCTATTCACCGTAGCCGCGCTGGTCGCCGAGCTGCTCGTGCAGGAGGCTGCGCACGACGAACAGCACGTTCGCCGGACGCTCCGCGAGCCGGCGCATGAAGTAGGGGAACCAGTCGCCGCCGAACGGCAGGTAGATCCGTACGGCGTAGCCCTGCGCCTCGAGCGCGGCCTGCAGGTCGCGCCGCACCCCGTACAGCATCTGGAACTCGAACCGATCGCGCCCGATGCCGCGCGCGCCGGCGGCCGCGCGGACGGCGCGGATCATGCGGGGATCGTGGGTGGCGAACGCAGGATGGACGCCGGTGTCGAGCAGCGTCTCCGTCAACTGCACGAAGGCGCTGTCGACCTCCCGCTTGTCCTGGAAGGCCACGTCCGCCGGCTCCTTGTAGGCGCCCTTCACGAGCCGGACCGGGAGTCCGAGCTCGGTGACGCGGGCGAGATCGTCCGGCGTACGGCGGAGAGCCGACTGCAGGACGACGCCGAGATGCCCGTATCCGCTCGTCCGCATCGCCGCCACGACGTCCAGCGTACTGTCGATCAGCGGCGAGCCCTCCATGTCGACCCGGACGAAGCAGCGGCGGGCGTCGGTGTGGGTCAGGATGCGCTTCAGATTGTCCCGGCACAGCCCGGCGTCGAGCTCGAGCCCGAGTTGCGTCAGCTTCACCGACAGGTTGCAGGTCATGCCGGCCAGACTGACCGACTCGATCACCCAGAGGTAGGCGATGGTGGCCGCTTCGGCCGCTTCCGGGCTGCGCACGTGCTCGCCCAGGTAGTTGAACGTGTGGAGCAGGCCGCGTCGCTCCAGACGGCGAGCTGCTTCGATGGCCTCGGTGACGTTCCGGCCGCCGATGAAGCGTCGGGCGACGCCGTGCGGACCGCGCATGCCGTACCGGGAGGCGGCGGCCTTGAGCGTACGATTTCCCGCCAGCGCGAGAAACAGCCGGCGCGAGACGGCATCCAGCACGGTCGAGGGGGTGAGCTCCACTAGTGGGTCAGGGCCGATTCCCCACGATGGGCGAGCAGGTGATCGAGCGACCGCGCATAATAACGCAGGACCACCCGCTCGCGGACCCGGAAACGCGCTCCTTCCACCACCAGGATGCCGCGGGCCGCCAACGGATCCGTCGCCGATTCGACGGCGGCGCAGCCGGTCTCGACGTCCAGATTCGCGCCCGCGGATCGCAGCACCTCGATGAGCCCGTCGATCCTGTCCTCGAGCTCCGCGCGTTCGATGGAGGGCCGAATCGCCGCCGCCAGCAGGGCCGTGGGAACCACCTTGTACAGGCGGCCGATCGCGTCGCGCACGCGGCGCTTGAGGCGCACCATGTCGCGACGATTGTCGGGATCGTAGCCGTCGAAGCGAATCGGGGGTCCGAAGGTGACGATGCTCCGCGACTGGTAGCCGACGGTGTATCTCAGCATTTCCGCCAGCTCCTGGTGGAAGGGGCGCTGGACGCGCTTGATCCGCTGGCGGGACAGCACGAAGTCCTCGATGACCAGGTCGTAGGCGATGGCGGTCGGGACGATGACCAACTCCTTCTCTTTCCGGTCCGCCTGTGCCGCGGCATGCAGCAGCCCGGTCTTGAACGGCTTGATCTCGCCGCTGTAGCTGCGTCCGCCTTCCAGGTACAGGAGGAGATCGGTCCGGCGGAGCAACTCGGCCACGTACGCCTTGAGCGTGACGAGATAGGCAGGGTCCTTCGTCCCCCGGCGAATGGGGATGGCCCCGGTGACGTGCTTCTGGATGAGCCCGAGCGCACCGCCGTAGAGGTTGCTGCCGGCCGCAATGACCGGCGGGCGGATGCCGATATCGTCGATCACGAGCGGCTGCACCATCCAGTCGGTGTGGCTCTTGTGATTCGACGCGTAGACGACCCGCTTGGTCCGGGTCGCCGAGCGGACGATGTCGATTCCTTCGCTGATGCGGTTGATCTTGCGGAGCAGGGGGTAGAGCGGATGCTGAAGCGCGCGGTATATGCGGTACCGCTGCGTGGTGCGAAGCTCTTCGAGGTAGCCGTGAATGGCGGCGTGCGCCTGATCCCGCGTCTGACCGCCGCGACCTTCGAGATACCGGACCACTTCGTCGCGGGCGAGCACGGCTTGCGTGATCTCGTCCTGCGGCACGGCCAGCACTATAGCACGGAGATGAACGGCCTCCGGGCTCGCCGGCTATTGCTCCACGGTCACGCTGACCGGCCGCGAAAGTCGGACGGTCAACGTCGTACCCGCCGCCAGCGTCGCCGGCTCCGCGTCGCCCGCGGCGGCCGCCGCCGTGCCGCCCGCGGCCCCGGCGGCGCCGCCGATCGCCGCGCCGCGGCCGCCGCCGAAGATCGCGCCGAGGATGGCCCCGGCGACCGCGCCGCCGCCAATCTTGGCCGCGTTGTCGCGCCCGCGGGAGCTTCCCTCGCGATAGACGGTCTCGGTTGCGATGGGCGCCTCGACGCCGTCGTCGAACACGACGGTATGGAAGCGGACGCCGAGGCGGGCGGTCCCTTTCAGCTTGCCGCCCCGTTCTACCATGACTACCGATCCGTTGACCACGCTGCCGGCGGGGATGGCGACCCGGCGCGAAACCATCACGTCGCGCGTCACCCGCGCCTGTACGTCGTCCTCCACCTGTGCGCGGTCCGTGCTGACGAACGTATCGATCTGCAGGCCGATCACGGAGTCCGCCGCAACGACGAGCTCCTCGGTTGCCGGCAGGGGAGATCCGGCGGCGCCTCCGGTAGTCGGCGGGTCGAGGTTCACGGCCGGCAGCGGCGGCAGGTCGCGGGAGTTCCCGTTGTTGCGCGCAACCGTGTTCCCGTCCATCTCCGCCGGCTCGGCCCGCCTCCAGCCATCGATCACGGGCAGGTCGCGGCCCGCGTTCGCCGGCGGCCGGCGGACAGGTTCCGCGGGCGCCGGTGCCGCCTCCGCTCGCCGCGGCGCGGCAGCCGGTACCGGTCGCGGCGCCGGTCGCTCGATCTCCGTCCGTGCAGGCGGGGAT
>WTGR01000340.1 GCA_011523485.1 Acidobacteriota bacterium | reverse complement strand
GCGGCGTAGAGCGGGACGACGAGCTTGCCGTTTCCTGGTACCGCCGTGCGGCCGAGCAGGGATACGCCGTCGCGCAGACCAACCTGGGCGCCATGTATGCCAATGGTACGGGCGCAGAGCGGGACGACGAGCTTGCCGTGTCCTGGTTCCGCCGCGCGGCCGAGCAGGGATACGTCGAGGCGCAGAACAACCTCGGCTTCATGTACGCCAACGGTCGCGGCGTAGAGCGGGACGACGAGCTTGCCGTTTCCTGGTACCGCCGTGCGGCCGACCAGGGACACGCCACGGCGCAACAGAACGTCGACAACCTGCGCGCGACCGATCGCGGCACGGGCCCCGGGGCTGGTGCGCTCAATCGAGGCGACATTCGCGTGTCAGAGGGCGACGTGGTGTCCAGACCGCGAGGTTGCGATCGGGACGCCGGCTGCGACGGCACTCTCAACGGCGTCGAGGGCCGTTCTCCTGTAGCGGTGAAACTGTACGTAGCGAGACCGGCAATTTCCGGTTCCAGGCCACCGGGACATGCCTGATGAACCTGGGTCCGGGGGGCGTTGTCCGGAACGCCATCGGCTGGGCCTTTACACCCGCTGGTCCGTGACATGGATGTCCGACTCGGCGGGCGTCTCGTCGGCCTCGATGGCCTGGGCGTTGCCCTCAGTCGCGGCGGCAACGCCGCGGTCGCACTTCTCCTGGCCTTTTCGCTTGCCTGTGGCGGAGACCGCAACGAACTTCGGACGCCGACCGGCCCGACCCCGACGAGCAACCGTGCGCCCGTGGCGTCGGGCTCGATCCCCGCTCAGTCCGTGCCGCGAGATGAGAGCGTTCACCTGGAGTTGGCACAGTACTTCAGTGACCCGGACGGTGACCCCTGACGTACGAAGCAACCTCCAGCAACACCCACGTTGCCGCGGTGACCGTCGAGGAAAGCACCGCAATCATCGCTGCGGAGAACCTCGGCCGGGCGGATATCCAGGTCACGGCACGTGATCCGGAAGGCGAAACCGCCACGCAGCCCTTCTCGGTGACGGTCGAGGCGCCAGCTTTCATTCTGTCCGGCACGGTAAGCGACCGCCGGAGAAACGGGCCAGTGCTTGCCGGCGCGGTGGTACGGCTCGACAACGGCCAGCAGGAATCAACAAGAACCGATCGGGACGGGCGGTACCGCTTCGGGAACGTGTCGGGAACTGTCACGGTAACGGCGTCAGCCGAGCCCAGCCACGTAGCCGAGACGGTCGAGGTCACGATGGAGGCGGACCGGACGATCGACTTCGCCCTCGAGCACACCGGGATCCCACCGTACGCAGGAACCATTTTCATCACGCCGGACATTCTCGGGCCTGCGGATCCGACGTCGCTTCGAGACATAACGTATGCCGGGCGCGGGGAACGCCTGATCTACGACAGACGGCCCGATCGGTGGATCACGGTCAACGCCTACTTGTTCGATGTGCGGTACGCCGACGTGGAGCTCGAGTTCCAGGTCAATCCGGAGTTCGGGAGAGATGGAGCACGTGCGGAGGTCGACACGTACGCGGGCGCCTTGGGGCGCCTGCCGGCAGTCTTGCTGTCACGGGCCCGAAAGGTACAGATCAATGCCGGCGACGAGCTGTTCGGAGGCAACTGGCACGACAGGAGTTTCCTGATTCACGCTGACCAGGGTCGGCGGTACATCCGCGACGGCTATCTGGAGGAGGTGTTCATTCATGAGGGCGGACACGTCTCGTTGGATGGTGCCCATGAAGACTCCGGCGGGTGGCGAGCAGCCCAGCAGGCGGATGGCGTCTTCATCTCGGAGTACGCACGCGACTATCCGGACAGGGAAGACGTCGCCGAGAGCATCCTGCCGTACCTCGCCGTGCGGTACCGGCCGGACCGGCTGAGTGAGGGCGACCGATCGGCGATTCTGACCGCCATACCGAATCGCTTGATCTACTTCGACGAGCAGGGACTCGACATGTCGCCCTACCAGAAGGCGTTTCTATCGATGGTGCCCGTTTTCGGATCGAGCTTGCTGCGGCCACGGGGGATCTGGCGACGGTTCGAGGGGCCGAGGGGCCGCCCACTCGGTAGCGGTTGTTCCTCGGAGCAAGAATGGGCCAACAGATTGAATGAACGTGCAGTTCATGCGGAGAGGAGAGATTCTCATGATGCCACAGCACCTTACGAGCGGCGCGCGCTGTCGCACGGTTGTTACGCTCGTGGGGCGGACGTGCGGCAAGTACCTTCGCGCGACGTTTGGCCAACGCATCTGGGGCTGTCGGCGCGCGCGGCAGATCAGTACGCGGTACGCACGTTGCGGAGCGCCTTGGGTTGTCGTTGGGACGATCCTTACGGTACTGTCGGTCGCCCTTCCGGTGGCACAGGAGCAGCAGGAGCCGAACGCACGACGCGCCGTTGATGCACCGATCGGCCCGTATCTGCCCCCGTTGTTGCGCTGCGGCACCCTGGAGGTCGTCGCGCGTCAGAAGCGGTCGGGCTTCGCACCCCCTTCCGTGGCCCGACGGGCCGATGCCGATGCGGACTGGCTGCGCGACGGGAAGCCGCTGTGGTACAGCCAGCGCCCGCGGTTGATCCGCGCCGACGACCCCGGCGGGGTCGCTCTGGATCGGCTGCTCGTCGTCGGAGACGTCGAGACGCTGACCTTCGAGCGGAACTCGAATAGTGCCGACGAGTGGTTCGTCGCCGAGACGTGGGCCCGAACGGGCACGGCGGCAATCGACGGCCGACTCGTCAGCGTCTTCGACCTGAACTGGAGCCACGAGGAACTGTGGGATGCGATCGGCCGCGAGCCTCATGGGTTCGACAGGCCCATGGTGGACTTCGGACAGCTGAAGATCGGGACGGAAGGCGACGACGACTTCACGAGTAACCGGATTCGGTTGAACATGGCGCCGCTGAACATACCGGAGTCGCAGGTCGAGCGAATCGACGAGACGGCGCAGTACGCCAGCCACATGGTCAACCTCGTCATTCCGACTTTCGGGAATGGACGCCTGACTGACCACGGAGAGTACCGTCTCGACATGGCGGCGCAGCGATTCTACGAGTACTTTGCGGACGAGTACGACTCCATCGCTTTCGTCGCCGCCGAGACGACCGTAGACGACGGCAGGGCATACGCGAAGAGGGCACGGCAGCCGGTTTCGGGGATCGGCCGGCCGCTATACGACCACTCCGACGAGTACGGCAGCGCCGGCGTGCTGCGCACCGTCGAGCTGTACGAAGGCGCGGTCTTCGCAACGATGGCGACTTCCCACCACGAGATCGGCCATACGTGGGTCGACGACTGGGACTGGTCGGCGCTCGCCGGCGGCGTGGAGTTCTACGACCAGACCTCCCATACCCCGTTGCTCTACCCCGGCGAGGTGTTCACTGGCAACGTGCTGGCGCCCGACGTTCGAGTCGCCAGAAGCGAGGACGGCGATGGCTTCGTGCTTGAGGACACGCCTGAGCCGGCTGCCCTGCACCCGACAACGCTGTATCGGATGGGACTGATCGGACCGGAGAGCGTTCCCGAGCTGCTGGTGTTCGCGAATCAGCATCAGCATCTCTGGAGAGCCGGAACCCGCATTGAGGGAGGCGTTCGCACGGTGCATATCAATGACATCCTGGCCGAGCACGGACCGCGAGAAGGACCGGTGGACTCGGTGTGGCGGCGCGCCACGGTGATCGTTTCGCGCGACGAGCTGCTGTCGCAGGCCGAGATGGACTTCTGGAATTTCTTCGCAGCCCGCCACGCCGCGACCGAAGGGGTGACTACGTGGGAGGGGGTGCCGTCCTGGCACGAAGCCACGGGCGGCAGGGCGCGCCTCCATTCCGACATAACGCCGAAGACGGGGGGCAAGATCGTCAACGACCCGCCGCTCCAGGTGTCATATGCACCGATTGACCCAGGGGAGTTCCCGGGCGCACAGCTCGACAAACCGATACCGGGACTGATCACACCGGGCAGCACGCTCACCATCTCGGGCATCGTAACCGCCACTGCACGGGACGACTTCTTCCAGGCTTGCGTCGAATTCAGGCTGGGTGCCAGACGGTCGGATACGGGGTTCTTCCGGCGGACCTGCTCTCCCGTCGTCGGCAATCGTTTCCGGATGACGAAGTCGTTCGAAGAACACGAAGCGGGCCAGTACGAGTTGCTCTTCTGGCTCGACGCGCCGGGGCCCGGAGGGAGAATGTACCTGGCAGGCATCAGCGGCATCACTGTCGGGTGAAGAGCCAACGGAGGTTGTTGGTCGCTCTGCGTGCGGCGGTATCGGGCGGCAAGCAGCCGGCCTGTTCCTGCCACAGGTTCTCGACGATGCCGCGCGTTGATGCTCCCAGCTTGATGCGGGTCGTCGTCGACCCTGAACGCGGACTGCGGTTGGGGATCTTGCCCGCGTGATGAGGACGCCAGAATCCCAGTCAATCCGGTCAGCAGCCAGTGGTTCAAGTCCGTCCGGGACGGATCGACACGGTCGATGCCGTACTTTACGCTGGCCGGAATGGCGATGGGGACGACCCTCGACGACGGGTCGCAACGATCGATGCGGGTGGCGGGACAATCTGGAGGTCCCTGATGTCTGACGTTGTACGCCCTGCCGGATGATCGCGGCGCTCGCCTGCGCCGTCGTCTGCTGCTCGACCGCGGTGCTCGACGCCGAAGACTGGCCGCAGTGGCGCGGCGTCGACCGGGCCGCCGTGTGGCAGGAGACCGGTATCGTCGAGCGCTTCGCCGAGGACGGGCTCATCGTCAAGTGGCGCACCCCGGTGCGCGCCGGCTTCGCCGGACCGGCCGTCGCCGGCGGACGCGTCTTCGTCCTCGACTACCAGGAGACGCCGGGCAGCCGCACGATGGACGGCCACGAGCGGCTCGTGGCGCTCGACGAGGAGACCGGTGCGGTGCTCTGGACGCGGGAATGGCCGGCCACCTACCGCAACATCGTCCTGGTGTTCGCCACCGGCCCGCGGGCCACGCCGACCGTCGACGGCCGACTGCTCGCCCAGCTCAGCCGGCTGGTCGACAACCCGCCGCCGCACGACGACGCCGAGCGCTTCGCCGCGCACCTGGCCACCGAATTCGGCGCCCTCTTCACCTTCCTGTGGGACCCGGCGGTAGAGTCTATCGGCTGCGGAGACCAGCCAAGGTTGGAAGCACCCGACCCAGGCATCGGACTGTTTGCGGCCCCGGCCATGCGAAGCCTCGCGTGGCCGGGGCAACTCTCCGGACGCTCAGGCAGGCTACTTGAGCTTGGAGTAGTCGGTGGCGCTCATCATGAACACTTCGGCG
>WTGR01000822.1 GCA_011523485.1 Acidobacteriota bacterium | reverse complement strand
CCACCTGCGGGGCCTGCCCCGGGTAGTCGGTGAAGATGATCACCTGCACGTCGGACAGATCCGGCAGCGCGTCGAGCGGCATTGCGCGCAGGGCGTAGATCCCGCCGAACGCGATGCACACCGCGGCGAGGACCACGAAGAAGCGGTTGCCGATCGACCACTCGATGACCCTGGCGAGCATCGTTCTTCTCCCGCTCGACGTCAGTGCCGGTGGCCGGCCGGCATCGTGGGCATGTCGCCCGCTCTGCCGGGAGGCGACGACACTTGCTCCGCGCCATGAAGGTGCTCCGCGGGCATGTCCGGCGTCGCCTGCTCGCCGGTGGGCTTCGCCAGGTGCTCCTCGCCGTGCCTGTGCTCCGTGGGCATGTGCGACGCGGCCCGGCCGCCGGCCGGCATCACCGGCATGCCCGGCACGTCCAGGCCCGAGTCGAGCGTGCGGATCGCGGCCGTCAGGTTGCTCTCGGAGTCGATGAGGAACTGCGCCGACACGACGATGGTGTCCCCGTCCTCGACGCCCTCGAGCACCTCCCACACCCCGGCGCCGTAGCGGCCGAGGGTGACGGGGACGACCTGGAACGTGCCGGGTGATCGCTCGAGGACCACCAGATCGCGCGTGCCGCCGCGGATCACCGCCTCTTCCGGCACCGTCAGGGCGTCGCGCGCCACCGGCACGTCGAAGGTCACGTTGGCGTACATGCCGGCGCGCAGCGTCAGGTCGGGGTTCTCCAGCTCGATGGAGACGGTCATCGTGCGCGTCCGTTCATCGAAGTGCGGATACAGGTAGCGGACGAATCCCGTGTAGGGGCGTCCGGGCAGGTAGGGCAGCTCGACGCGCGCCCGCTGCCCGACGCGCATCGCCTCGACCTGGTGCTCGAAGACCTCGACGTCGACCCAGATGGTGGTCAGGTCGGCCATCTTGTAGAGGTTCATGCCGGCCCGCACGTGCATCCCGTCGAGCGCCTGGTCCAGCTTCTCGACGACGACGCCGGTGACCGGGGAGAGGACCGACAGCGTGCGGCGCGGGGTCCGCTCGCGCTCGAGCGTGGCGATCTGCTCGTCGGTGATGTCCCAGTAGTTGAGCCGCGCGCGGGTCGAGGCGACGAGGGAGCGCGCCCGCTCGGCGATCGCGGGGTACTCGGACGTCTCCAGCCGCGCCGCGTAGTCGACCGCCTGCAGGTACTCCATCTGGGTGGTGACGAGCTGCGGGCTGTAGATGTCGAAGAGCACCTGTCCCTCCTCGACCGTCTCGCCGAGGTAGTTCACCGCCACGTTCTCGATCCAGCCGTCGTACTTCGTGTTGACCCAGGCGATCTGGCGGTCGTTGTGGGCGAGGGTGCCGACCGTGCGGATCGTCTGCGCGACGTTGCGCCGGGCGATCGGCTCGGTGCGCACGCCTATGCTCTGCACGAAGCCGGGGTCGATCCGTACCGTGCCCGGCGGCAGGCTCCCGGCGTCGCTCGCGTACACGGGCACCAGGTCCATGCCCATCGGGGACCTGCCCGGCCGGTCCGAGGTGAAGGTGGGGTCCATCGGCGCGCGCCAGTACAGAATCTCCCGTTCGTCGCCTTCAACCGGCGTCTCGGCCGGCGCCGCGCGTGAGGGCGCCGGCGCTTGATGGAGAGAGGAGAACACGCGGGTCGACCATTCCCGGCCCGCGGGGCCGACCGTCGCCAGCATCGTGGCGGCAATGCCCAGTCCGAAGCTGACGACGCCGATCACGATCCCTTGCTTCATGGCGTCCTTCGGATGTCGGGCACCCGCGTGCCGATCGCGCGTTCGAGGGCGGTGAGCGCGATGAGGAGGTCGGAGAGATGGCGTGCGCGCAACGAGCGGACGTCGATCAGCGTGCGCTCGCTGTCGAGCAGCTCGAGGACGCCGAGCTGACCCGTCTCGTACGCGGTCTCGGTGGCGCGCAGCGCCTCCTCGGTCTGCGGGATCAGCACGGTGTCGAGCAGGTCGATCTGCCGGTCCAGGGTCTCCAGCCGGACGACCGCCTCCTGGACCTCCATCTCCATGGCGTTGCGCGCCGCCGCCCGCTGCCGGGTGTACGCCCGGAGCTCGTCGTTCGCCTGCTCGACGGCGGCCCGGTAGCGGGCGCTCCAGAGCGGCAGCGATGCCCCCACGGAGATGGTGACGGCGTTCCTGCCGTTGTCCGGCGGCAGCGGCAGGCCGGCGGGATCGTCGCGGCGGCCGACGTTGGTCACGCCCACGCTGGCGGTGAAGCCCGGCCGGGCATGCTTCTCCGCCAGCTCGATGGCCTGCTCGCTGCCCTCGATGCGCGCGGTCGCCGCCCGCAGCTCGTGGCGGTGCCGCTCTCCCAGGCGGTAGAGCTGCTCCCGGTCGACCTCGACAAGGGGTCGGGTCGGGGGAGGCACGATGGGAACCGGCTCCTCGGCGCGGCGGTCGAGCAGCGTGTTGAGGTGTGCCGTGAGAGCAGCGCGCTGCCGCTCGAGGGCGTATCGCCGGTCGACGACGAGGCTGATCTCCGCCTGCAGCCGGATCACGGCCTGCTGCAGGCCCTGGCCGGTGGCGTAGCGGGCGCTGGCCAGCGTCTCGTAGTGCTCGAGCAGCGACTGCTCCTCGCGGGCGAGACCGAGCGCGGCGTCGACGTAGCCCAGGTCGTAGTAGGCCTCCTTGACCCGCGCGACGACGTCCCGGCGTTTCGCTTCGTAGTGGTGAAGCAGGGCCGTCGCCTCCAGCACGGCGACCCGGCCCCGCAGCTCCAGGGTGCCGAACCACGGAAAGGCCTGGGTCAGCGTGACGCTGTTGAGCTGCGGGCCGACGCGGGTCTCCACGCTGCGCAGGGCCTGGGTGAAGTTGATCACGGGGTCGGGCAGGGCGGTTACCTGCGGCACCTGCTGCCGGGCGGCCTCGTAGCGCGCGTGCGCCTCGAGGAGCGTCGGGTTGCGTTCCACCGCCGCGGTCACGTAGTGGCGCAGATCCGGCGCGACGGCGTAGAAGTCGAGCGTGTTATCCGGCGGTGCCGGCTGGGCGGCGGCGAGCGTCGAGACCAGGCCTGCGCCGGCGAGGGCGGCCGCGAGACGGGCGGTGCGGCGCCGCGCAAGAGATGCGTGCATGTGATCGTCCCCGGGTTTCCTCGTGTTCGAGGCGGCATCGGTTGTCCGCCGGGCGTGGTCCCCACGACCGTTCCGGTGTGCGGGAACGGGGTCGCGGCGGCACGCGGACGTGCGCCGAACCGGCGCGCTCGGGCGGAAGGACGGCGGGCGTGACGGAGACGGACGATCAGAGCAGCAGCGAGGCGTGCCGCAGGAACAGCGGCAGCGATGCGGTTTGGGGTCGCGGATGGTCGGCGCGCCACCCCGCCGTGTACGACGCCGCGTGTCGCTCGCCTTCGAGAGCGGGCGGCAGGGCCGCGTCGGCTTCAGGGGCCGCCTGCACGGACGGCTTGACGACGACCGTGGCGCAGCAGGTAAACGCGGCAGAGGTGTCGCCGTGATGATCGCCAGGCCGATCGTGGCAACTCGATGCGGCGGGTGCGGCCGCCGCGGTCGCCATCAGCGGGCACAGGACGATGGCCGCCAGCAGGGCGCAGCCGACGGCGGCAACTACCTGTCGGCGTCCGGTTCGCAGCATGGCACCATCGTCGCACATTGCGTCCTTCGACTCAACCGAGGAGGGCGCGGGTCGCCCCGCAAGCGGGCGCGAGCCCGTGCGAGTCGGCGCGAGCCGGTTCGGCGGGGTGATGGATGCGATAAAATCCGGCGCTTGTGCGCTCCGCAAGCGCGCGAAGGGAGAGTGCCCACGTGTCGGATGCAAGCGTGACCCGGACCGTCGGACCTGTCGCCGCCGAAGCGTTCGATCCCGAGCGGATCCAGTGGCTCAGGAACGTGCCGTTCCTCGCCATCCAGCTCGCCTGCCTGCTGGTGCTCTGGACCGGCGTCTCCGGCACGGCCGTCGCCATCGGCCTGGTGACGCTGTTCGCAAGGATGTTCGGGTTGACCGCCGGCTACCACCGCTACTTCTGCCACCGGGCGTTCAAGACGAGCCGCGCGTTCCAGTTCGTGCTGGCGTGGCTCGGCGCCTCGGCCGCGCAACGCGGGCCGCTCTGGTGGGGCGGGCACCACCGCTGGCACCACCGGCACTCCGACACGGCGCAGGACGTCCATCCGCCCGGCGTCAAGGGGATCCTGTGGGCGCACGCCGGCTGGATCATGGCCGCCGGCAACGATCGGACGCGGATCGAGTGGATCCGCGACTTCGCGAAGTTCCCGGAGTTGCGCTGGCTCGACGAGCACCACTACGTCGCCCCGGTGACCCTGGGCGTCGCGCTCTTCGGACTCGGTCACTGGCTCGGCGCCGTCCACCCGGGGCTGGGCGTGAGCGGAGGGCAGCTCGTGGTGGTGGCGCTGTTCTGCAGCACCACGCTGCTCTACCACGTCACCTTCGCCGTCAACTCGATCGGCCATTGCCTCGGCAGCCGCCGCTACGAGACGAACGACGCCAGCCGCAACAGCTTCTGGCTCGCTCTGGTGACGGCCGGCGAGGGCTGGCACAACAACCACCACCGCTACCCGGCCTCCGAGCGCCAGGGGTTCTACTGGTGGGAGGTGGACTTCACCCACTACGGCGTCGTGCTGCTGTCGTGGCTCAGCGTGGTCTGGGACGTGCGGGGGCCGTCGGCCGACGTGATCCGCGAAGGCGCACGCTGACCGGATCGGGCTCGGAACGGCCCATCCCGCCGACGACTCGGGGTGGTTGCCGGCCGGCGGGCCAGCGGGTCAGCGAGCCGGTGCGCGCTGGTATACTTCGGGGCGTCACGAAAGGTTGGAGGTGTGCCGTGTTGCGAGTTCTCGTATTCCTCGCGTCGGTGTTGGGTCTGGTCGGCGGGCACGCGCTCGACGCCCAGACCTGCGTTCCCGCTGGAGATGTGAATTTCGTCTGCGGCACGACCAATCCGGAAGATCTCTACCGGGTTCCGGGCGCCCCCTGGGTAATCGCATCCGGGCGATACTCCGCTTCGGAGGGTCCCGTCTACGCGGTGGACCTTCGTGATCACAGCGTTCAGGAGATCTTTCCCGCCGGCGCGTTGCCGCCGGAGCACGACCTCGACACCTATGGCGCCTGCCCGGGTCCCAACAACGTCTTCCAGCCGCACGGACTGACCCTGCGGGAGGGCGGCGGCAATGTGCATACCCTCTACGTCGTCGGTCATGGCGCGCGCGAGGCCATCGAGGTCTTTGCGCTCGACGTCGGCGGCGCCGCGCCCACGATGAAGTGGATCGGCTGCATCCCGGCGCCGGAGGGCACCGCCCGCATCAACTC
>WTGR01000365.1:1802-5284 GCA_011523485.1 Acidobacteriota bacterium | reverse complement strand
TCTGGTACCTCGCACTGTGCACCTTCGGCCGGGCATGGGTCCGCGACACGGACCGAGTAACGATCCGGATCAAGCGCCAAACGCTCGCCGGCGAGATGGAATGCCGACTCAACACCATCCGGGACCGGTTGGCGGATCTGCGCGCTGCCGGGCTGATTGAGACTCGGCGGTCGCGATACCACCTTGAGATCGTCGTCTTCTGCGAACCGCAACCCAGACTCCGAGACGGGGCGGAAAGCGCCCCTTCTGGAATCGTTCAGGCGGGGCGGAAAGCGCCCCTTCTGGAATCCGAGATGGGGCGGAAAGCGCCCCCCGAGACGGGGCGGAAAGCGCCCCCACCTATGTCTTTAGGCTCTTTTCATCAAGAAGAAGAAGACGAGCAGCCTCTTCAACCGACGAAGAAACAGCAAGAGGCGATCCAGTTCCTGTGGACACGGCTCGAACGCCCCGGTGATGTTCCGAAGCCAACCACAATGGTGGAAGCAGCGTTGCTGATCGAAGCGCTTTCAGAAGAGCGACAGGAGCGGACCCGCAACCACCGCCCACGGCATGAGCGGCGGCGCGACCAGGGATCCAGAGGCGGTGCTCTGACTGTTAACCGCAGTTCAATCCTCGACGATTGGGTCCCAGCAACGAACTCAGATGCGGATCCGGACGCTGTAACGGATTGGCGCTGTGATGTCGAGCAAGCTGCGCGCAGGGGCATGCTGAAGATCCAGCAGTCCGTCTACATCGATCAAGGCTTGGCCGCGGGCGTGACTGACCCGAAAGCCGAGATCGACACGATCATCGCAAGGGTCTGAGCAGTGAAGGGCCGCGGGGAAAAGCCCGGCTTCCCGGACGTCTCGACTCCCAACGTCAAAGTCCGGTCGGGAGAAGATTCTAGAGAGGGCGGAAAGCGCCCCTTCTGAGGATCTAGAGAGGGCGGAAAGCGCCCTTTCTGGACTCGGCAATCCTTCGTTAACGTAAGGTCGCTTATCAGACGCCCAAGGGTCAGCCCGGTGTTGAACGGAACGGGTTCCTTCAGCCGGCAGCGATGTCAGCCGCGTTCCTGATCCGGAGCTGCGTCGATGTCGAAGAGGTCGATCGCCTCGTAGGGCACGGTGAAGCGGACTTCGCGGTCGTCGTCGAAGTACGACTCGTAGACCGGGGTGAAGGTGTCGGCCTTGAAGACTGCGGCGTGCTTGGGGAGGAAGGCGGCAAGCGCCAGGGCGCAGGCGACTACGATCTCGACGTCCCGCTCGCCGAGCGGCCGGGGAATGCCGTTGGGTTCCCGGTGGGCGACGACGGGGTAGGCGTCGGTGCTGTCGACGGGCCAGCCGTTCTGCATCGCCTCGCGGCGCATCGTGGGCGGCAACTGGGTGGCGTTGTGGAAGGTGAGCGAGAGGACATCGGCACCGAAAGCGGTGGGGCCGGGTTGTTCGGGGTCGCTGTTTTCGGCGGCCTCGAGGAACTGCTCGAAGTCATCGCGCGAGGGAAAGATCAGCACGCCGCGGCTCTGGCCTAGCTGTCCGATGATCGACAGGCAGGCGCCGTCGACACTGAGCAGCGGGGATGTCCATGCGGAGGATCTGGTTGTCGTCGACGAGCGACCAGGGCGTGATGGCGAAGAGGAAACCGGCATCGGGGGAGACCCGTCCGTGCGCGAAGTAGCTGGGTTCTTCCTCGTCGGGAGTCGGCATCGAAGCGACCAGGATCTGGAACAGCTCGTCGAGCTCCAGAGAGAGCCTCGCGAGGCTGCCACCCTATAGACAGCAGAATCGTCCGCCCATCAGGCCGCCGCGGCCGGCGCGGGTCGCTGATCCTCGTCGCTACGACGTCTTCGCCCACACGATATTTCCGTCGTTCGTCTTCTGCTTCTCGTACCCATCGTCTCTAAGGTAATCGTCCTCGAACAGCCAGGCCTCGTCTCCGGAGCCCTGGGTCACGCTGGGGAGCCACGTGTTAGCAGGACCGTCTCCGCGCCGGACGCGGTCCATCAGCACCTTTCCGGCGAGCTGTTCACGCCGCAACTCACGGGTTGGAAGCTCCTTGAGGTAGTCCTCTCGGCGCCTCTTCAGCTCCGCGATCTGCTCGTCGATTTTCGTGATCGACATCTCGCACATTCCTCCCCTTGTGCTAGGATAGCAGGGAATGAAGACAGGAGCGAGAGGTAGTTTTTGCTATCGCAAACCGCTCCGCTAACCCCTCTCGGGCAAGGCAACAGCACATGGCGCGACCGCGCATCGAGGCCGCCCAGCGGCGGACCCACCAAGTGGGCGTTCGGGTGACGGCCGCCGAGGCGGCGGCGATCCGCGCCGCTGCGCAGCGGGCAGGTGAGCCGCCTGTGGAGTGGCTGCGGCGGCTGGCACTGGAGGCGGCTGGCGCTCCGGCGCCGTCACCGCCGGTGGCCGAGCGTGAGCGCCTTGAGCGGTGGCGATCGATCTGGCAGGAGCTGCGGCGTGTGGGCGCGAACCTGAATCAGGTCGCGCGGCGAATGAACGCTGGCGAGCGTGTCGGTGGGGAGGAACTGCTCGCGGCGCTCCAGGATGTGCGTGCAGTGGTTGACAGGGAGGTCGGCAGGTGGTCTCCCGGGCAGTGAGCTCCGGCCGCGGGATCGCAGGCTTGGTCCGGTACCTGATGCACGACCAGGCGCGCGGCGAGGACCGGCGCCCGCAGACGTCCGAGCGCGTGGCTTGGGCCGAACCGGTGGGCGGTTCGCCGACGCGCGATGTCGACCTGTGCGTCCGGATCATGCAAGGGGTGACGGCCGACGCGTCGATCCTGAAGCGGCTCGCCGGCGTCTCGAACCGGGGACGGCGCCTGCGGGATCCCTACGCGCACTTCGTGACGGCGTGGCCTCCGGGCGAGGTCGTGTCTCGCGAGCACATGCTGGAGGTCGCCGACCGCCAGCTGCACGCCTTGGGATGCTCGGATCGATTGGCCATTGCGATCGCTCACACCGATACCGACCATGCGCACTTCCACTTGGTGATCTGCAAGGTCCACCCCGACACCGGCCGTGCCGCTTCGCTGCACCGCAGCGGCCTGACGCTGTCGCGGGTCGCCGAGGAGTGGGAAAGAGAGCACGGCGGCATCGTGATCGAGAATCGGGTCCGTCGCCGGGAAGCGCGGGAGGCCTTTGCCGCCGAGGTCGCGCGCGAGATGGAAGGGTTCGAACCTGACAAGAGCGCGTCGCGGCGGAAGCAGGCGGCGCAGCGCCGAGTTGCCATTTCCAAGGCGGCGACGAAGGCCCGCCCGCTTTATCCACTACCGCCGATGCAGCGGAAGCGGGGTGCTGGTCGCCATCCGCGGACGGCGGCGGAGAAGGCCGAGTGGGTAGGCGTCTACCGCGAGCAGCATGTGGCCAGCCCGCCGCCCGCCGAAGGGCGTTCGCGCCGGGTTGCGCTGGCGACGTCGCACCGCCGGCGCAAAATCCGGAGGCTTGAGAGGGCTCTTTCCTGCCAAGTGGACGCTGGAGCCGACCCGTCGCGTTCGAGCGA
>WTGR01000365.1:0-1702 GCA_011523485.1 Acidobacteriota bacterium | reverse complement strand
GTCTCTTCCGGCGCTAGCGCCGGTGCAGGCGGGACGTTCCTGTCGAGCGGAAGCTGCGGCCCGAGCGCGTTCGAGCGAGTCTCTTCCGGCGCTAGCGCCGGTGCAGGCGGGACGTTCCTGTCGAGCGGAAGCTACGGCCCGCCCGAACGAGTGGCTGCGGACACAGGAGCCGTCACCAATGGGACATTCCTGCCGAGTGGATGCTGTGGCCGGTCCGTCGCTTCCGAGCGAAGCTCTGCCGATGCTGGAGCCGGTTCCAGCGGGATGTTCCTGCCGGGCGGACGCTGTGGCCGGTCCGTCGCAGCGGCAGCAAACCTTCACGCCCGAGATGGCGGCCCGCCTTGCGGACCTTGAAGAGCTGCGCGCCGAGGACAAGCGGCGCAGATTTTTCGCCTTACCGGCAATGTCCAAGATTAAGGAAGCGCTGCCGCACGCCTACGAGCCGTACTTTGACGGGCGGACGTACTACGGGCAACGCGTGCTGGCAGTTTCGGACGACACATTGCGGAAAGTCCAGCAGCGACTCGACCACAACACCGACACGGACCGGCTGGCCCGCGACGCCATCGAGCACTTGATCAACGACTCTCAAGACAGCGCCGAACTGCGCGCCGCGGCCGAGACGCAGGCCAGGACCATACGGGACGCGATCGATTCAGCCGTCAGCACGGAGAAGCGAGAGCAGGCCCGGAAGAAACTGACCGGCTTCTTCAAGAAGCCCTCGGATGACGCAGTACGGGTCGAGGCGGAGAACCATACCGAGTTGTCGCCGGAACGGTACGGTGAGCTGACACGCAATGCGATCCTGGAATCCATCGACCGCCTGATCGAGATCATCCGGCAGGTCTGCGCCCGGCTGCTTCACCGCGAGCGGCAGGACATTCCGTCGGCCGACAGGCCGGCAAGACCGGCGAGCTATGCCGAGCGTATGCACCGAGACCGAGATGACGATCGCGGAGGACAGGAACGATGACCGACAACAAGGCGGACTCCGTTGTCGCCGCGATGCATTCCCCCCGGTTTCAGGGAGTGCTCCCCTCTCGACGGGCCGGATCTCGATCAAGATGAGCGCGTCGCTCGCCGGACTCAATCCCCACTGGCGCCCTGACGTGGCGACTGCGCCTCCCGGAGTCGGCGACAGGCCACGGGAGGGGGGAGGAGGGGGCGAGGATGAGGAGGGACGGCGGAAGTAAACGTAATGGGCCGTTATCAGACCCCGCAGCCCTTGCAGGGGGCCCGTCCGGAGAGCATGAGCAGCCCGCCCTCGAGGCGCTGAGCGGCCGTGCCGTCGAACGCCACGGCAGCGTGATCGAGATCACGTGGCGCTAGGGCAGCAGGTCCGGCCGGCGGCGCGTGGCGTCGGTGGCCTCAAGGTCGTGCCGTCGTGGTCGGTGGTGCCCGTGTCGGAGAGCTCCTGCTCATAGCGCCGCCGCACCGCGCCTATCCAGACGTCGACCTCCAGCGTCAGTGGGCTTGGCCCGGCGTCCGGTCTGTCGCCGATGTCGTCGGCCGCTTCGACCATCCACCGTTCCGGATCGTCGATCTCGACGCCCTTGGCGCGCAGCCGTTCGACCAGCACCTCGGCCATGCCCGGGCCGTCGCCGTCCCAGGCGATCTGCAGGTCCCCGAAGGAGGTCTCGACGTAGCGCGTCGAAAGGCTCTCGTGCAGACGCCGCTTCCAGGCGCGCGCCTCCTCGTAGCC
>WTGR01000223.1 GCA_011523485.1 Acidobacteriota bacterium | reverse complement strand
TGCTCTACACCGCGCTCACGCGGCAGAAGGACAAGGTGATCGTGTTGCTCCAGGGTTCGGCCACCGATCTGCACCGATTCAGTTCCGAACACTACTCGGCCGCGGCATGTCGATTGACCAATCTCTTCGGCCCGCCGAAACCGATTGAGTTCAAGGGACGGTTCCTGGAGGAGCGCCTCATCCACAACACGACCCGAGGCGAGCTTGTCCGGTCCAAATCCGAGGTCATCATCGCCAACCTGCTGCATGCCAGGAACATCGACTACGAGTACGAACAACAGTTGGTCATCGACGGCGTTCCCCAGGGCAAGTTTCCCGATTTCACGATAGAGGACGACGACACCGGTGCAAAGTACGTCTGGGAACACCTGGGAATGCTCGGGAACCGCAGCTACAAACGACGCTGGTCCGAGAAGGAGCAGTGGTACCACGACAACGGCATCCTGCCGCACGAAGAAGGTGGCGGCCCCAACGGTACGCTGATCGTTACGCGGGACGATCGGCGCGGTGGCATGGACTGCTCGTCCATCGATCGATTGATCGAGGACGTCTTCAACGGTTGAACCATTCACGAAGGCAGGCCCGACCCGCGAGGGAATCCGAATGATCCGCCGCTTCACCATCGAGGGCTTCAAGCGCTTCGAGCAGGAGACGGTCATCGATCTCGACGACGTGACCGTGCTCGTCGGCGCCAACAACAGCGGCAAGTCGACGATCCTGCACGCGCTCACGCTGTTTCAGTACTGCGTCGAGACGACCCGCAGGACGAACGGCAACGGTCCGGAACCCAGACAGCTTGCGCTGACCCGTCGATCCGTGAGTCCCGACGAGTTCGGTGTCCTGCCGGTGGCCGATCCCGGCGATCTCTGGCCGAACGGGCGTGTGCGCACGAGGGGCAAGCCGAATCCCCTGGCCCTGCGCGCGGAGTTCGACAACGAGGCGACGATCGGCTTCCAGCTCCAGCTCGACTACAACCGCTTCCACATCGTCCCGAGTGTCGCCGGACACTGGCGCGAGGCCGTCGACGGAAGGGAGGTCCGGCTCATTCCCATCTTCTCGGGTTTTCTGCCGCGTGAAGAATACCTGACCCTGCCGGCCCGCCGCGACAGGATGCGGCTCCAGCGCCATGGAGAAATGGTGCGGAACCTCTTGTGGGACCTGCGAGAGCACGCCGGCGCGCGCTGGAACACGCTCCAGAACCTTCTCAAGGAACTGTTTCCGGAGAGCGCGGTCTTCGTGGAATTCGACCTCGAAGTGGATCGGTTCCTGAACGCCACGTACCGCGACCACGTGCTGACGCGGGAACGGGACGTCATGACCGCGGGCTCGGGCTTCCATCAAGCGCTGCAGATCCTCGCGTCGGTACTCGCGCCCGGGGCGGGCACAGTATTGCTGGACGAACCCGACGCCCACCTGCACTCCCGTCTGCAGGACCAGCTCATGCACATCCTCGCCCGACTGGCGAGCGAGGAGAAGGCGCAGTTCGTCCTGGCGACCCATTCGCCCCAGCTCCTGAACGCGGCGCCGGAAGGAACCGTCCGCGTGTGCATGGACGGCCGCGTCGCACCACTGCTCGTCCAACCGGAGCAGTTCCGACTGCTCGAGGATCTGGGCGCCTTCGATCGCATGGAGATCGTCCCGCTGCTGTCGAGTCGGGCGGTGGTGTTCGTGGAGAACAAGCGCGATCTTCATCTGCTGGCGGACTTCGCGCGGAAGCTGTGGGGCGAGAAGAAACAGCAGGACGTTTGGCGCTCGCTGACGTTTCTCTACACGTATCAGAGTCCGGTCGACGCGCGTGTACTCGATCTGGGCCGGCAGATCCGCGATCTCCTGAACAGCCCCGGCCTCACGTCAGGGCGACCCATTCGCATGGTAGCGATCGGAGACCGCGACTATCGCACGGATGCATCGCGCCGCGACGTGCTGCGGACACATGCCGGCAGCGCGAAGTCGGACGCATACCGTCTGGATCTCAAGCTCCTGATGTGGGACTCCAACGAGATTGAGAACTATTTGCTGGACCGTGAGGCGATGCTGAGCGCGCTCGACCGCCAAGCGGACGAGCAGCCGATGAAGACCGCATGGAAACAGGCGCGGAGCGCTTTCGTGGCGGAGCTGGATCGCCTGCTGGACACGCAGCACGAGCGCGTGCGGCAGGTCGTGGCGACGCGAATCCAGCAGGAGGACAGAAGACTCGCGCTGACAACTGCGCTCGAAAGGGCCGACCAGTTCCTGGCCACACGGTGGAAGCAGCCCGAACGGTGGTGTGATGCAAAAGCCCTCCTCGGCGGACTCCGCGCGTGGCTTCAATCGCGCGGGCTGCCCCTACGGCTTGCGGAGCGAGACATCATTCAGGACATGTCCGCCGTTCCCGACGACGTCAGAAAGACTCTCCGTGCCCTGCAGGCACTCACCCGTGCGCGCGGCGGCAGCAGGGCAAGCCGCCGCTGACCGAATGTCCCCTGCGGCGCGTTCATGCCGACACGGATCCGGAAGAGCGCGGGACGGCTCAGGCTCCCTCGGCCCAAGCCTCCCTACGAGGCCGGCGCCACGCCCTCCTTCGGCCGGCGCAGCAGACCCTCCAGCCCCTCCTCGAACAACGTGTAGACGACCGGCACCACGACCAGGGTCACCAGCGTCGACGACAGCAGCCCGCCGATGATGACGCGGGCGAGCGGCGCCTGCAGCTCGGAGCCCTCGCCGATGCCGAGCGCCATCGGCACCATGCCGAGCAGCGTGGTCGACGTGGTCATCAGGATCGGACGCAGCCGGGTGCGTCCCGCGCGCT
Organism: Acidobacteriota bacterium; assembly: GCA_011523485.1. The sequence goes on along the minus strand of WTGR01000223.1, from coordinate 2,497 downwards.
CCACCGCAGCGCGCAACTGCATGCCGTCGCGGCGCCGCAGGATGTTCGTGTAGTCGACGAGCAGGATGGCGTTGTTGACGACGAGCCCGCCCAGCACGATGACCCCCATGAACGCCTGCAGGCTGAACGGCGTTCCGGTCACGAGCAGCGACGCGACGATGCCGATGCCGGCCAGCGGGATCGAGAGCAGGATGATGAACGGGTCGCGCAGCGACTCGAACTGCGCCGCCATCACCGCGTAGACGAGGAACATCGCCAGGATCAGGACGAGCTGCATCTGGCCGAAGGACCGCGCCTGCTCCTCGACCTCGGCCCCGAAACCCACGGAGAAATCGGCCGGCGCCGCCATCTCCGGGATCCGCGCGTTGACGGCCGAGACCGCCTCGCTCAGCGTCGTCTCGATCTCCGCATTGACGCGGACGATCCGCTCCTGGTTCTTGCGCTCGATCTGCTCCGGACCGGACTCGGGGCGTACCGCGATCACGTTGCGCGCGGGGATGACCATCCCGGTCGGCGTGCTCAGCGGGACGTCGTTGATGTCCATCGTCCGCAGCCGGTCCTCCTCGCGCAGGCGGACGACGATGGGATACTCGTCGCCGCGCTCGCGGTAGAAGGCGGCCTCGGTCCCGGCCACGCCGGTACGCAGCGCGTCGGCGACCTGCGACACGCGCAGGCCGAGCAGCGCGGCCTTGGCGCGATCGACCTGAATCGCCAGCTCCGGCCTGCCCTGCTCGGCCGCCATCTCCGCGTCGGCGACCCCTTCGGTGGTGTTCATCACGTCCATGGCCCGCTCCGAGACCCGGCGGGCATCGTCGAGATCGTGCCCGCGGATCTCCAGCGCCAGCCGCGCGTCGTCGCCGGAGCCGCTGCGCATCAGCCGCGTCATCATCCGGTTGCCGCCCGAGGCCCGCGCCCGGATTCTGGCCCCGGGGATTGTGTTCAGCGAGCGGCGCAACGCCATGGCGATCTCGTTGCTCGACCGCTCCCGCTCGGTCTTGTCCAGCAGGGTGACGGTCATCGAGCCGCGGTGGCTGGAGCCACCGCCGAACGGGCCGCGCCCGCCGCCCACCTGGTTGGTGATGTTGACCGCCTCGGGCACCTCCGTCCGGATGCGGTCCTCCAGCTCCAGCATCACGTCGCGGGTCCGCTCGAAGCGGGTCCCTATCGGCAGCTCGGCGGAGATGCGCACCTCGCCCTCGTCCACCTCCGGGGTCAGCTCGATCGGGATGGTCGGCGCCAGCATCACCGTCAACCAGACGAGAACGCCCGCGACCACGAGCACCGTGGGCCGGTGCGCCAGCGCGTGATGGATACCCTGCTGGTAGACTTCGTCGAGGCGCTCCAGGCCGCGCTCGCTCAGCGTCAGGAACCGGCCGTAGGCCCCCTTCCGCTGGTCCGCGGGCGGCGGCAACCGCAGCAGCCGCGACGTCATCACCGGCACGAGCGTCACCGCCACGAACAGCGACATCGCCAGGGAGATCATCACCACGACCGCCAACTGGCCGAAGACGATGCTCGACACCCCGGTCAAGAACAACAGCGGCAGGAACACCGCCATCTGCGTCAGGGTCGACGCGACGATGGCCCCGCTGACCTCCTCGGTCCCGTCCACGCTGGCGGTGATCCGGTCCTTGCCTCCCTCCATGTGCCGGAACGTGTTCTCCAGAACGACGATCGAGGCGTCGACGATCATGCCGACGCCCAGCGCCAGTCCCCCGAACGTCAGCGTGTTGAGCGTAAAGCCGGCGAAGTAGATCAGCGCGAACGTGCCGATGATCGAGATGGGGATGGCGGTGCAGATGATGAGCGTCGTCCGGACGTTGCGCAGGAAGGCGAACAGCACCACGATGACCAGCATGGCGCCCCACAGCACGACGTTGCGGACGGCGTTTATGGATCGCTCTACGAAGATCGCCGAGTCCATCCGCGTGCTGAGCCGCACCGCCGGAATCTCGGTGTTGATGCGGTCGATCTCGGAGCGCACGGCCCGCGCGACCTCCACGGTGTTGCGCCCCGACTGCTTGCTGATCATCATCTGGACGGCGGTGCGCCCGTTGATGCGGATCAGTTCCTCCTGATCCTCCGTCCCGTCGCTCACCTCCGCGATGTCGCGCATGTACACCGGCACGCCGCCGCGCGTCATGACCACCACGTTGCGGATGTCCTCCAGGCTCGCGAACTGCCCGGGGCTGCGCAGCAGGTAGGTCATGTCGCCGTCGTCGAGCTCGCCGATCGGCACGTTCTGGTTCTCGATCCGCAGCAGGTCGATCACCTCGTTCACCGCCAGATCGAGGGCGGTGATCCTGTCTTTGGCCAGCTCGACCCGGATCTGCCGGCGCAGGCCGCCGCGGACGGTCACGGTGGCTACCCCGGGCACGCGCTCGAGGCGCGGCGACAGGTCGTTCTCGGCCATCTCGCGCAGCGCCACCGGCGACAGATCGCCCTCGAGACCCAGGAACATGATCGGGGCGTTGGCCGCGTCGAACTTGAAGATGAC
>WTGR01000021.1 GCA_011523485.1 Acidobacteriota bacterium | reverse complement strand
CTGGGCCGAGGCGGACGCCAAGCCGCTCGTGCTGCTGATCGACGAGGTCGACATGTTGATCGGCGACTCTCTGCTGGCCATGCTGCGGCAGTTGCGGGCGGGATACGGCCAGCGCCCGCACAGCTTTCCGCAGAGCGTGGTGCTGTGCGGGGTGCGGGATGTGCGGGACTACCGGATCCACTCCGGGTCGGCGAATGCGACCATCGCCGGGGGCAGCGCATTCAATGTCAAGGCGACGTCGTTGCGGCTGGGGGACTTCTCGCGGCGCGAGGCCCTGGCATTGCTGGGGCAGCACACGACGGAGACGAGGTAGGCGTTCACCGCCGAAGCGCTGGATACGGTGTGGGAGCGGACCCTGGGGCAGCCGTGGCTGGTGAACGCGCTGGCGGCGGAAGCCTGCTTCGAGGACAGAGCGAACCACGACAGGTCGCGGCCCATCGGCGCAGAGGCGATCCGGTCGGCGCAGGAGCGGCTGATCCTGCGGCGGGAGACGCACCTGGATCATCGTGATCGAGTGCAAGGTACTGCACGGCAGTCTGGAGCGGACCATCTCCGCGGGTCTGGAGCAGACGGCGGCGTACATGGACCGGTGCGCGGCGGCGGCAGGCCATCTCGTGGTCATCGACCGCTTGTCTGCGAAGCGCTGGGACGAGAAGGTGTTCCACCGCCGGATGCAGTCTCGCCGCGGCGTCGCCTTAGACGTGTGGGGCATGTGAAGACCGTCCAGCGCGCCGACCGCCTGCCGAACTCCGCATCCGCGGCACATCGCAACCTACCAGCCGTATCAGCCGTACTTCCGGCACTCCTTCGCCATCGTCGGAATCAGTTTCAATCCCGCGGCCCGGTGGGCCTCATCGAAGATCAGAGCTGCGCGATTCGTTCTCGAGTCCCGGCGCGGCCGGCCTTCGCCAGGGCTGCGCTGGATCAGCAGTATCCATTGGTCATCGCTCGCCCCGAGCACCGATTCGATCAGGGTCCAGCACGTCACGAAACGAGTCGAATCTCATCCTGTAGCGGTGAGTCTCGAGGCGCGCCTTCAGCACGTCCGCTTCGTCGACGCTGACCAGGCCGGCGCGGATGGCCTCGCCCCGGCCCATGAACCGGCGGAGATAGGCGTAGCTCGCAAGCTCGTCGGGAACAGTGCTCCTCTCGCTGCGCAACTGTCTACTGCGGATTGCCGCGTTCAGGGTCTGGCGCTGCTGTGGAACAGTGATTTCCTCTACGACCTGCTCCGGAACGACGAAGTCGACTTCGGCAATATCCGCGAGGATGTCGAGCCGCTCCAGGTGCAGGAAATTGATGAGGACGCTTGCGTCGAGGGCGGCCGTGCTTGTCGCGTCGCCGGCGGTTCTGACCATCTTCCGTTCCTTCCGCACGCAATATCCATGCCGGAATGCATATCAATAAGTCCCATATCAATTCGTGGACGTCCGGAATTCCGGCAGAACGACTTCCGCCGGCTCCGGTTCGCCGATTCCGACTTCCTCGATTACACGATCCAGACAGGCGTTGTCGATATCGGCCAGGCTGGCCAACTCTCGAAGCTTGGCGCACGTAATCCGCTCGCGCCGGAAGGCTTCCATGGCGAGGGCCACCAATCTACCCCGACGCCTGTCGTGGGCCGGCTCGTTGTCGAGCCCAGGCACCCCGAGCAGAGCCGAAAGGTGAACGCCGACGCCCCGCCGGTCCTGTTCCTGCAGGGTGGAGAGCCCGGGTCCGTTGAGGAGGCGGAGATTGTGCAGCCGATGAATCGCGGCGGAGCAGCTCACGCCGAAATGCTGCGCCATCAAGACGACGTCGTACATCTGGACGGCCTGGGTTCCGGGCGCGGTACGCCCTTCGGCACGTACAACGCCTGCTTCGTCGTACACGTCGATTCGGTCCCGACCGGGTCGTCCCTTGCCATGTGCGCGGATGAACTGTCGCGAGCCTTCGGCGGGCATGAGGAAGGAAGCCGCGAAGGCGTTGGCCCGCACTTCGATCAGGGCGCTGCGTGCCCCGGTGCGGCAGGCCGTTCCCCCTTGCTCGCGATCGAGCACGACATGGGCGTACTCGTGCGCTTGCCAGAAGCGGCGGCGCAACGCATCGTGTCGCGAGTTGCAGGCGACGAATACTCCCGCCTGCGGGTCGTCCAGCGTCAGCCCGCAGACATCCTCCGGCAACAGGGTATGCGCCGTGCGGATGCCCCGACCCTCGAGAAGATCGGTAGCGTCCGGAAGCGGTGATTCGCCGAGGCCGATGCGCCGTCGCTCTCCACTGGCGGCCACCTCGCCCTGGCTGGCGGCTTCTCTCCTGGATTGCGGAGCCGGCATCGGGTACGTGGCGACACGAGCGAGTTGTCTATGGATTCCAAGAAGCCTCTCGATGTTGGTGGTCTCCCGCGCCAGCATCAGGCATTTCCCCAACCCTTCACGGGTTGGTTCGTCCCAGGTCACGGTCGGGTGGCGGCGGAACAGGCTGACGAGCGCATCCTCTCCGCGAGAGGAATCTGCCACGAACTCCCGCATGTCCCGGCCGTACAGGTGGGCGAACCGGTCCAGTTCCAGGCTGGAAACCGCGCGATGACCCGTTTCGATTTGGGCAAGGGTCGAACGCGAAACACCCGCACGCCGAGACGCCTCGTCCTGCGTCATGAGGCACGCCTGACGAGCAAGCTGCAGTCTGCGGGCCAGTTCGCCCGCGGTGACGGTCATGCGTCTATCCGTTCGCCCCGACTCCAGCGGCCGAGTGCCATGTCTGAATTCCTAACATATCATGGCATATTCTGGGCACCGATGTCCGTCGGTGGTTTCGGCCCGTCCCGTCGATGGCATCCCGCTTGGAGCGCGATCGCGGGATGCTCAGAGACCGAAGACGAAACCGATCGCGCCGCGCACCATGTCGAGACGGGCAGCGTCCGGCGCCATGAACACGGTCTCCATCCCTTCCAGCGACGGCACGGCGAGGCGCCGGTAGTCCGCCGAGACGCGGATGGCGATCCGGTCGTTGAGATGCACGTCGATCCCGCCGCCGGCAGCCACCGCGCGACCGGTGCCGAACGCCTCGTAGCAACTCGTCCCGACGCCGCTCTCGCCAATCTCGGTCGCCGTTCCCGAATACTCTGCGCGTCCGGCCAGGCCGTGAGCGAACACGGCGCCTGCGCGGAAACGTCTTCGGTACTTCACGCCGCCCAGGTAGGTACCGAAGCCTGCATCTATCTCGGGGCACGCGGCCGGCTTCGACGGCCAGGACCGCGCCGCGTCCACGAACTTCTGCGGGGCCTGTCCGGGTGTCGTCAGACGGCCGCTCGCCCAGCCGGTGGTCCCGGTCTCGGCGACGAGGGCGAGAGAATCGCCGAGGTAGAGCCCCGCGGACAGGAACAGCCCCTCGAACGAGATCGCACCCGGGAGGCCTCTGGGGGCCTCGTAGCCAACGGACAGCTCGATACTCCACCTGTCGAAGTACGGACTTCGCTTCTCCTGGCCATCCGGATCCCCACGCACCGGACGTCCACCCGGCGGCTTCCTGGAACGGGTGGGGGCACCGCGGAGCCGGGGGGCTGCCGGCGACCGGATGGTCGCGGCGTCCTCCGGCAGGGGCTGCGCCCCGGCAGGCGGCCCACTCAGACTCACGAGCACGATCGCGCCTCCGGCGGCGATTCCGCGGTGGAAGAGGTCGGCAACACCCATCGCGTGTCTCCTTCGCTGGTTCGGCACCGGCGGTCGAACCGCGACGCCGTCACGAAAGAAGAGTGCAGACGGGATGCCCAACCGCCACGAAGGCTTCAAGGCATTTATATTCAGTTGGTTACGAGCAAGACTGGCCACTGGCGTCACTGGGCGGAAACGCTGAACGTGAACATCCAACGTGGAACGTACGTCATTTCCTGTACATCCGGCTGGCCGGGATGGACGAATGCGACCACCACCAATCGCAGCGCAACAACGACCGGGTCGACGCGGGCCGTGCGGCCAGGGTGGGCGCGCCGGCATCATCGACCGACAGGCCCGAAGTCGGACGGCGGCCGGCGATGCTGCGTCGCCGCCTCGTAGGCCGACGCGACGCGCAGGACGAGCGGCTCGTCGCCGGGCCCCGCCCAGAACGAGATGCCGACCGGGAGCGGGTTGTCGAGCTCCGTGCGCCGGCTGCCCGTGACGTTGTCGTAGTCGTCCCTGTCCGCGTTCAACACGTACTCGGGGTCGTAGACGATGCGATTGAAGCCGGCCGGCACCGTGATCTCGGGGATGCCGAGGTTGGCGCTCGTGGGAAAACGACCGGTCGGACGGTTGTCGACCGACGGCTCCCCGGCGTATCCGATGCGCACCGGAGGCACGGTGATCGTCGGGTTGACCAGCACGTCGAGATCGTTCCTGTGCAGTACGTTGAGCAGCACCAGCCGCATGACGTCGCGCATCTTCACGCGCCTGGTAATGCCGTCCGAGACGATGTTGCGCGCGTTCTCCCAGTTGCGCATCGCCACCGCGCGCCGCTCGCTGTAGTACCTCGAGTTCGCGTTCAGGCTCGTCCAGTCGGTCACCGTGGAATCCCCGCGGCGCATCAGGTACTGGGCCAGGTGAAAGCTGAAGCTCAGGGTGGGCGGCGAGCGGTTGATGCTGCGCAGGTTCAGGTCGGCCGACAGCGGTGCGACGCCCTCGGCCGCCCGCACGAGATAGTCGCGGCTGGTCACGTCGTGGCCGGGCACGGCGAACCGGTACGCGCCGCCGGCGTCGCGGGCCTGGATGTACTCCGGCATGTGGACGGGCAGGATCTCGGCTATCGCCCGCTGGAAGTCGTACGCCATGTTCGGGATCGACGGGTCGTCCGGATACTCCGGATCGGACGATTCGACGAGCTCCGCGCCGAGCTCGTCGCGCAGCACGCGCAGGATCTCCTCGTTGACGAGATCGCTCATCGCGGCGTCGTTGTCGGCGTGCTCGACCATGTACTCCCGGACCACGCCGATGCGCACGCCGGCGAGCGGTCTGGCGCCGGCGGTCTCCGCGTCGACGACGAAGCTCGCGTAGGGCGCCTCGGGGATCAGCGCGCGCGGCAGCGCGGCGTAGATGTCGCGCGGATCGTGGAAGCCGCGGCCGGGGTTCCTGAGCGCGTCGAGGACCAGGGCGGCATCCTCGACCGTGCGGCAGTTGATGCCCCCCCGGTCGAGGTAGGGCTCCACGCCGGTCGAACCGCCGTAGGGTACCAGCCCCTTGGTCGTCACGAAGCCGACGACGCCGTTGCGCCAGGCCGGCTGCCGGCACGATCCGCCGGTCTCCTCGCAGATCGAGCAGGTGGCCAGGTTCGCGCCGACCGACAC
>WTGR01000117.1 GCA_011523485.1 Acidobacteriota bacterium | reverse complement strand
CTACTCGAAGACCTCGTCCACCGGCAGCACGAATCCCGGAAGGACGTCGTCGCCCGCGACGACCTCACCGGCGGTAACCGACCGAACGTCACCGTTGGGCCGGTGCACGCGGACGGTGCGCGTCGCGGGGTCGATGACCCACGCCAGGCGGACGCCGGCGGCGAAGTACTCGTCGAGCTTGCGCCGCACCGCGTCCGGCCGATCCGTCGGGGACAGGATCTCGACCACGAGGTCCGGGGCGACCGCCAGGAATCCGTCCCGACGCGTGCGGAGGGCGTCGCGTTCGTGCGACAGGAACAGGACGTCGGCCGCGCGGACGGTGTCGGGGTCCCGAGTGGTAAAGACTCCCACCTCGCCGGCCATCACCACGCCAAGATTCTGCGTACGGACGAACGCTCGGAGCGCGGCGGCCACGTTCACCTCGATCCGGCCGTGGGTTGGGTTGGTAGGCGTCATGCGCACGATACGGCCGCCGACGAGCTCGCACGGATTGAGCCACGGCATGCGCAGCAACTGTGCGCCCGTCACCGGGCCGGTCGACTCGTACGCCGGAGCTGCATCTTCCATACCGGATCTCTCGCGACTCGATGTTACCAAGCGAGTTGAACGATGCGATGGATCTTTCGTCGCTCTCGACGTCGACCGCTGGCAGGTAGCGGAAGAAGGCCGCAGCGCCTGGCTTCCGCGAGTCAGCAGAATGCGTGGATCAACTCGACCAGCGCGTCGCGGCAGGTGCTCACCGAGTCGGTTTCGACGTACTCGTCCGGGCCGTGGAGACCCGCGCCGGTCGGACCGAACAGCAACGCCGGCGTCCCCGCGCCGCCGAGAATCGCGGCGTCCGTCCAGAAGGACATGCCGGTCGGCGTGTCGTCGAGGCCGCGACCGCGGAGAATCCGCCGCAACTCCCCGCAGAGCGGATGATCGTCGGCAATCTCGTGGGGCGCACGCGTCAACAGTTGCCGCGCGGAGGCATCGAAGTCGTCGTCCTCCCGAGCAAGCCCCGACAGCGCCGCCCGGACCTCCGTCAAGCCCGCATCCGGTGGTTCGCCGACCAGCGTGCGGCGCTCGACGCCGAGCACACAGCGGTCGGGATAGACGCTGAGGGCCTGGCCGCCGTGAATCGTGGAAGCGTGCAGCGACGCCCTCCCGAGCCGCGGGTGGATCTCTCGCGACTCGATGTTACCAAGCGAGTTGAACGATGCGATGGATCTTTCGTCGCTCTCGACGTCGACCGCTGGCAGGTAGCGGAAGAAGGCCGCAGCGCCTGGCTTCCGCGAGTCAGCAGAATGCGTGGATCAACTCGACCAGCGCGTCGCGGCAGGTGCTCACCGAGTCGGTTTCGACGTACTCGTCCGGGCCGTGGAGACCCGCGCCGGTCGGACCGAACAGCAACGCCGGCGTCCCCGCGCCGCCGAGAATCGCGGCGTCCGTCCAGAAGGACATGCCGGTCGGCGTGTCGTCGAGGCCGCGACCGCGGAGAATCCGCCGCAACTCCCCGCAGAGCGGATGATCGTCGGCAATCTCGTGGGGCGCACGCGTCAACAGTTGCCGCGCGGAGGCATCGAAGTCGTCGTCCTCCCGAGCAAGCCCCGACAGCGCCGCCCGGACCTCCGTCAAGCCCGCATCCGGTGGTTCGCCGACCAGCGTGCGGCGCTCGACGCCGAGCACACAGCGGTCGGGATAGACGCTGAGGGCCTGGCCGCCGTGAATCGTGGAAGCGTGCAGCGACGCCCTCCCGAGCCGCGGGTGGGTCCGGCCGGCCTCGAGCCTGGCCTCCACGGCTTCCAACCGGCCGAGCACGCGGCCGATGTGCAGGATGGCGTCTCGTCCTTCGGCCGGGCGGCTGCCGTGGGCGGCGCGCCCGCGCGTCTCCACCTCCACCCACTCGAACCCCTTGTGCGCCGTGGCCACGCGCAGGTCCGTCGGCTCGGTCACCACCGCCCCGTCGGCCGAATGCACCTTCACGAGCGCTTCCGCGCCCATGCTCGCGTGCTCCTCGTCGGCCACCGCCGCCACTATCAGCCGCCCGCGCGAGAGCCCGCCGTTCCGGGCGACCTGGACCGCGGCGTCGACCATCGCCGCCACGCCGCTCTTCATGTCCTGGCTGCCCCGTCCGTAGAGGCGACCCTCCCTGACAATCGGATCGAACGGCGCGACCATCTCCTCCACGCCAACGGTATCCGTATGGCCACAGAGGATCAGCGAGCGCCCGGGCGCCTTCCCCTCGACCACCCCGACCACGTTCGGACGCCCGGTAGCGACATCGATCACCTCGACATCGATACCGCCCGGCCGCAGAGCCGCCGCGACTCGCTCGGCGACCGCCGCCTCCCCCGCGCCGCCGGAGACCAGGGACGGGTTGACAGAATCGATGGCGACCAGATCGCGCAGCAGGCTGATGACAGGATCCACGGTGTGAGGATATGTCATGTATCTGCAGGTGCGACCGAACCCGGTTCGTGAGTCTCTCGCCCGGCCGTGCCCCTCCCGCAAACGCTTCCAGACGGCGCCTCACTGCCCGATGAGCCGGTTTCCGGCGGCCTGACGCACTCCCGTACAGATGCGGTGGCAACAACCGGATGACCGCGCTCCGAAAACGGATTCCCGGCGCTCCCGGCATCCACGGCGTGGAGGGACAGAAGATGACACGAACAGCTCTCGTGCTCGTAGCGGCAACGGTGACGACGACGGTCTCGCTTGCCGAAGCGCAGAGCGTCGAGTCGTTCGACCGACTCGCGCTCCTGGTCAATCAGAGAGACCACATCACGGTGACCGACCGTGCCGGGAGGGAATTGCAGGGGCGGCTCATCGATCTGTCCCCCGCGTCGCTCTCGTTGCTGACCGACGACGGCCTGCGCGACCTGGAGGAAACCGAGATCGCCGTCGTTCGCCGGCAACAGCCCGACTCGCTGAAGAACGGCGCTCTCGTGGGAGCCATTTCCGGCGCGGTGGTGGCCGGAGTTCTGATGTCGGACGAGGGCGCAGACCCCGGTATCTACGCGCTCGTCATGTCCCTGTTCGGAGCGGCCGGCGCCGGCATCGGGATCGGACTCGATGCGGGGTACGTCCGCTCGCAGGTCATCTACACCGCACGACGCCCCACTCCGCGTGTTGCGGTTTCCCCGTTGCTGTCGCGCCACCGCCGGGGGGTCGCGCTGTCGCTCGGATTCTGAACCGCCGGTCAGCCCCCCGGCTCGAGGTAGTCCTCCCACAGCTCGACATGGATCGCGTCACGCTCGTTCCCGCGCTCGCCCCACAACTCCCGCGACGTGAAGCGGACGGTGTAGACGTGCTGTGGGAAATCCCCGAACTGCTGGCCGCGCCCGTCTGTGTCCTGGAGCGCATAGACGCCGTTGTCGCGGATGACCGTGCCGCGCTTCCCGCGCGCGTAGCGCGGCAGCCGGGTGTGCCCCGCCGGATGGACGTTGCGCGCGCGGACCGGGGCGCCCACGGCGAAACGCGGGGGGACGTCCAGAGCGAGGCGGCCGAATCCCGATGGGGCCTGCGGCGGCCTCTCGCGCCGCTGCGGCCGCCGCGCCTCCCTGTCGGCGGCGCCTCGCGCCAGCTCTTCCTCGGTGGCCACGTCGTTCACCCGGAGCAGGTCGACGAGCGCCGTGAACCACCGCTCATAGTACGAGAAGCGCAGATAGTCCGCCGCGCGAACGCGCTCCTGGGCGAACCGGAAGCTGCCCCAGTTGCCGCCCAGCCCCCAGGGAACGAGCAGGCGGCGCAGCGCGAAGACACGCCCCTCCCATGGCGCGTGGAAGACGGGCTCGTCCGGCTTGGGCTCGACCGGCCCCATGCCGCCCATGCCGCCCATGTCGTGGATACCGTCGGGGAGCTCGTTCATCGCAGGGGTTCCCGCGTGCCTCAACGCACCGCTACTCCAACTCACGCACCACGACTACTCCGCCTTCCGCAGCACCACCGGCTGGCCGTGCGGGGTGTGCCGATAGGCGTCGGCCCACGCCGCCTTGCGGTCCGCCAGCGCGGGCGAATCGGTGAGGCCCTTCGCGGTCACCAGCCGCTCGAGGGCGGCCACCCAGTGGTGGTAGTAGCTGGACCCGTCGTCCGGCTCCCCGCGGGCGGCGGCGGTCTTCAGCTCATCGGCCAGCGCAGCCGCCCACTCCTTCCAGGTGAAGTGCCCCTGCTCGGACAGCTCCACCGCCAGCGCGAACGCCTGCGCCTGCCACGGGGCGGCGAACACCGGGCCCTCTTCGTCCCGGGGCAGTGGCGGCAGCGCGGCGAGCAGCTCGGCGTCGACCTTCGGCGCCGGTGGCCGGGCGTCCTCACGCGGACTCAAGGTACCCCTCCCACAGGTCGACGTAGACCGCGTCGCGGGCGGAGGCGCGATCGCCCCACAACTCCTGCGCTCCGAAGCGGACGGTGTAGACGTGCTGGGGAGAATCCCCTAGCCGCTGCCCGTTCTCGTCGGTGTCCTGCAGCGCGTACACGCCGTTGTCGCGGATCACGATGCCGCGGCGGCCGCGCGTGTAGCGAGGCAACCGCGTGTGTCCGCGGGGATGGAGGTTTCGCGCCCGCACCTCGTCGTCCGGAGCGAAACGCGCGGGCACCTGGACGTCCAGCAAGCCGGAACCGAGTCCGCCCGTCGTGGACTGCGGCAGCAGCTCCGGTCGCGGCCGGCTCGCGTCCGCGTAGCCGCTCTCGAGCTCCTCCTGCGTGACCAGATCGCTGCCGAGCAGCCGGTTGACGTGCACCGCGAACCAGCGCTCGTAGTAGGACATCCGCAGGTAGTCCGCCGGAGGCAGGCTTTCGAGGGCGAACCGGAAGCTCCCCCAGTTGCGGCCCCGCCCCCAACGGGCGATAGACCGTCCCAGGCCGTAGACTCGGCCCTCCCATGTATCGTGGAAGACCGGCTCGTTCTCCTCGGGCTGGACGGGGCCCATGCCGTCCATCCCGCCCATGTCGTGGATGCCGTTCATGCGCCGCCTCCGCCGTCGGCGGCGTCCGCGGCCGGCTGCGGCGCCGAGACCCGGGCCACGCCGATCATGGAATCGCGGGTGACGATGTCCGCGAGCTGGGTCTCACTGAGCCCCTCGGTGCCCGGCGGCCGCGCCGGCAGCACGAGGTAGCGGACCTCCGCCGTGCTGTCCCAGACGCGGACCTCGACGTCGTCGTCGATCTCGACCCCGAATTCGCCCAGCACCGCGCGCGGCTCGATCACGGCCCGCGAGCGGTAGGCGGACGACTTGTACCAGACCGGCGGCAGGCCGAGCGTCGGCCACGGGTAGCACGAGCAGAGGGTGCAGACGACGAGGTTGTGGACCGTCGCGGTGTTCTCCACCACCAC
>WTGR01000304.1 GCA_011523485.1 Acidobacteriota bacterium | reverse complement strand
AGGTAGCCCACCGACCCGGGCAGCAGGGCGTAGTAGACGAACGGAATGACCGTCATGCGGATGACGGACCCTTCGCGCCCGAGCAGACCGACGACCGCCGAGGCGGCCACCACGTTGTGGACGCAGATCATGTTCCCGGCGGCGCCGCCGATCGCCTGCAGGGCGACGATCCAGGTCGGATCCACGCCGATCCGCTCGCCCATCCCGAACTGGAACAGCGAGAACATCATGTTGCTGACGGTGTTGCTCCCGGCCACCGCCGCCCCGATGCCGCCGATGAACGGCGCGAAGATCGGCCAGACGCCCCCGACGAGGGCCGCGACGCCGTCGGCCAGCACGATGGGCATCTGGTCGTACCCGGCCGCGCCGCCGCCGCTGTTCAGGAAGACCTGCACCATCGGCACCGTGAACACGAGCGCGACCGAGGCCGCGGCCGACACCTTGAGGGACGTCGACCACGCCTTGGCGTAGTGGTCGCCGGGGATCCTGTGCAGGGCGAACGTGATGAGCGAGGCGACGATGAACAGCGTGCCCGGCAGGTAGAGCGGCTGGAAGCTGGCGGTGATGGACGTGCCGAAGAGCTCGGGGAAGCTCACCACCCAGGACTGCAGGAACGCGCGGAACGGGTCGACGAGCCGCGACGACAGCAGCAGCAGCGCGACGACGGCATACGGCAGCCACGCCTTCCACAGGCTCATCGAGCGGCCGTGGTCCACGTCCGTCACCGCGACCGATCCGGTCCACTCGGCCGGCCAGTTCTCCTTCGCGTCGAACTCCCACGCCTCGTCCGGCTTCGGGATGAGGAAGCCCGCCCGCGCCGCGCTCACGACGATGATCAGGCCGGCCATGCTGCCCATCAGGGCCGGGAACTCCGGCCCGAGGAAGTAGGCGGCGGCGAAGTACGGCACGGTCATGGCCAGGGCCGCGAAGATGGCGAAGGGCCAGACCTGCAGCCCCTCGGCGAGAGAACGGCTCCGGCCGAAGAAGCGGGTCATGAACGAGACGAGAATCAGCGGGATCAGCGTGCCCGCGATGGCGTGCAGGATGGCGACCTTCAGGCCGATGTAGGCCAGGAAGTCGGTCCATTCCGTGTAGCCGGCCTGCGCCGCGAAGGCCACGATCTCCGGGTTGGTGCCCTGGCCGAGACCGGTGTTGACGCCGACCAGGATGGGCGTGCCGAGCGCGCCGAAGCTGACCGGCGTGCTCTGGATGATCATGCCGGCGGTCACCGCGGCCATGCCCGGGAACCCGAGGCCGACCAGCAGCGGCACCGCCACCGCGGCCGGCGTCCCGAACCCGGCCGACCCTTCGATGAAGGCGCCGAACAGCCAGGCGATGATGATCACCTGCACGCGCCGGTCCGGCGTGATGTCGGTGAATCCCTGCCGGATGGTCTTGATGGCGCCGCTCTCCTGCAGGGTGTTCAGCAGCAGGATCGCGCCGAAGATGATGTACAGCAGCGTGAACGCGATCACGAGCCCGTTGACCGTAGCGGCGGCCACCTGCAGCATGGGCACCTGCCACACGAAGAGGGCAAGCACGGCAGCCACCGCGTAGGACAACGGCATCGCCCGGCTCGCCGGCCAGCGGAGGCCGACGAGAAAGACCGCGACGGTGATGATCGGCAGCAGAGAGACAATTGTCAGCATCGAGGGGGTTCCTCCTCAGTGGCGGCCTATGGTATCGGAAGACGGATCAACACACAACGGCGCTTCCGCGGGATGCGCGCGTGGTACGATGGCGCGATGCCGCGCACGGTGACGGTGGCCCGGGCGGAGAGCTTCGGCCCGGGCGCCCGGAAGAAGGTGTTCGCCGGAGACCGGCGCATCGCGGTGTTCAACGACGGCGGCGCGCTGCACGCGGTCGACGACGCCTGCACCCACTCCGGCGGCTCGCTCTCGGAGGGCCCCTGCGAGGACGGGGTGGTCACGTGCGCCTGGCACGGGGGGCGGTTCCGGCTCAGCGACGGCAAGGGGCTCGGCCCGCCGGCCTACCGCGGGTTGACGGTGTACCCGGTCGCGGTGGCGGACGGCGTCGTCGTCGTCACCATCGACGACGCGTAGCCGCGGCCGGGATTCGCAGGGATGCCGACTCCCATCGCGCATGCGCTCGGCGGCGTCACCGCCGGTTGCCTGGTCAGGATCTCGGCGGCTCTGTCGAGACCGGATCGCGCGCTCGATGCGCCCCTTCTCCGGATCGAAGAGCGCCGCGCCATCGCCGCCCTTGCCTTGCTCGCCATGCTGCCGGACGCGGACCTCCTGCTGGGCATGCACCGCAGCGTGACGCACAGCGCGGGCGCGGTGCTGATTGCCGGCGCCGTCGGTTGGGCGAGCGCACGCGAGGGCCGGTGGCTGACCGCCGCCGCCGTCGCGGCGGCCTACGGCAGCCACGTCCTGCTCGACTGGCTCGGCACCGATCCCGGCCCCCCCCACGGCATCATGGCGTGGTGGCCGTGGACGGACGAGTTCTACATGGCGGACCAGCCCCTGTTCATGCGCATCTGCCGGGAGTACTGGCTGGCCGCCTGCTGGCGGAACAACATCCTTGCCCTTGGCCGCGAGCTGGTCGTCCTGGTGCCGGTCACGTCGGCTGCGCTCTTCCTTGCGTACCGGCTCCCCCACCGCACGAGACGCACGTGACCTGGGAAAGACCTGCACTCGAGCGCCGGGTGCTGGCGGCGCTCGGCGCCGAGCCCGCCCGCATTCCCGTTCTGCTCGGGGGCTGCGGCAGCGGCCGGACGTCGCTCCTGAACCGGGTGGCCGCGTTGTTCGGCGATCGTCGCAGCCGGTACATCGACGTCGAGCGCGTCGCGTCGACCCCGGAACGCCTGCTGGCCGCGGTGACGTGCGACTCGCCCGCCGGCGCCGGGAACGCTCGCGCGCCGCTGCCGCCGCCCGGACGCCGGAGCCCGCGCGCCGCGTTCGACGAGTTGCTGGCGTTCGTCGGCCGAAAGGGAACCCCGCCGCCGCTGCTGTTGCTCGACGAGCTCCTCGAGGTGCGGACGCTGGAGAGCTTTCCCGGCCTGCGGGGCGGGGCCCGCGAGTTGGTCGGCGCCCTCGCGAACAGCCCGCACCGTTTCGTCCTGGCGAGCCGCTACGTGAACCGCGCACGGCGTCTCCTGCACGATTTCGCCCCGCGGATGGAGCTCGTTCACCTGCCGCCGCTGACCGCCCGCGAGGTCGACGCCGTCCTACGGGAGGAATCCGCGGCGCATGACGCTGCCGCCCGAACCCGGCTCGGGCGCCTCGTGCACGCGCTCGCCGCGGGGCGTCCGAGCTACGTCCACGCCCTCTCGGCCGCCGTGTCGTCCGCGGTGCCGGGAGGAGATCCCGTCGCGGTGCTCGCGGCCCAGATGGCGGCGGGAACGCCGCTCTCCCAGCTCTGCCGGTTCTCGTACGAGCTCCGGCTGCATCGGGCGCGCGGCTACGGCGTCCTGAAGGCGATCCTGGGCATTCTCGCGGAAAGCGAGCCGCTGAGGCTGACGGAGGTCGGCCGGCAGCTCGAACGAACGCCGGGATCGACCAGGGACTATCTGTCGTGGCTGGAAGACGTAGACCTGGTGGAGACGCGCGAGAAGCGCTACCGGTTCTCCGACCCGGTGCTGCGCCTGTGGGTCCGGCTGCACGGCCGGCGGACCGGCCCAGATGGCGGCGGGAACGCCGCTCTCCCAGCTCTGCCGGTTCTCGTACGAGCTCCGGCTGCATCGGGCGCGCGGCTACGGCGTCCTGAAGGCGATCCTGGGCATTCTCGCGGAAAGCGAGCCGCTGAGGCTGACGGAGGTCGGCCGGCAGCTCGAACGAACGCCGGGATCGACCAGGGACTATCTGTCGTGGCTGGAAGACGTAGACCTGGTGGAGACGCGCGAGAAGCGCTACCGGTTCTCCGACCCGGTGCTGCGCCTGTGGGTCCGGCTGCACGGCCGGCGGACCGCCCCGGGCGGACCGGAGCGCGCACGAGCGGTTCGGCAGTACGCCGCCGAACGCCTCGGCGGCGACGGGATCGCGGCCGCCGCGCCTTCGCCCGCCCCGGTCACGTCACTGCGGCGCCCGTCCGGGGACCTCATCGAGATCGACTGACGTCAACCGACGTCAACGAGTCTCGTCGACCTGCCGGCTCGCCGGCGCGTCCACATGAACGAGTTGTCTCAGAAGCAGAAAGGTCATCTCACCGATCCCGCGGACCTGCATCAAGTCCTCTTTCGTCTCGAACCCTCCGTGTTCCTCCCGGTAATGGACGATGCGTTCGGCCACGCGCTCGCCGACCATCGGCAGTTCCTGCAGTTCCGCCGCCGTCGCGGTGTTCAACGCTACGGTCTCCGGCGGTGCACCGGCCGCCAGCGCCGCCAACGCCTGTCGAGCAGCCTCCCGCTCGGCCTTCTTCTTGCTCTGACCGGACCCGGTCGCGACGAGTCGCTCCCCGACGACCACCTCCACCGCGAACTCCTTCCGGTGATCCGGGCCGGTAGCATTCGCCAGACGGTACCTCGGCAGCGGTTGCCCGCGCGCCTGGAGCCATTCCTGCAGCGCCGACTTGTGATCGCGCGTGCCGGCGGTCACGCCGTCCCGCCGCAGACGTTCGAGCAGGGAATGAAACGCCCGATCGAGGAACGCGGCGGCCGCCTGGTAACCCCCGTCGAGGTAGATCGCGCCGAGGACCGCCTCGAACGCGTCCGCAATCAGAGATCGCTTCCGGCGGCCACCGGTCTTCTCTTCGCCGCGGCCGAGCAGCAGGTGGTCGCCGAGATGCAACTCGGCGCCCAACTCCGCGAGCGTGGCCGCCGACACCAGTTGCGCGCGCGCCTTCGACTTGCGGCCCTCGTCGTAGTCGGGGAATTCCCGAAACAGGCGATCTGCCATTACCAGCCCGAGCACGGCGTCGCCAAGGAACTCGAGCGACTCGTTGTCCTCCGTCCCACCGCTTTCGTCCTCGTGCGCGCGGGAGCGGTGCGTCAATGCGCGTACGAGCAGATCGCGATCCGTGAACTGGTGCCCCAGGCGCGCTTCGAGCACCGGCACGCCGTCCCGCGGACTTCCCGCGGCCGCGGCGGCGCGGTAGTCCCCGAGCAGACGCGTCGCGTGTTCCGCCTCGTCCGCCCGCACGGACAGCCGTACCTCGCCGAGACCGTCGATCGCGAGCGGAAACACCGCATGGGGCACGTCCGACGAGATCAACACGCGTATGCCGTGCGTCTCGAGCAGCGCCCGCGCGATGTTCGCCTCCACGTCCGACTGCGTGCGCAGGACGACGGCCAGCGTGCTCACGCGCCTGCTCCCGCCTCGACCGCGGCGCCCGCCGGTTCGGTCCGTCCGCCCCGGCGCCGCACCTCGTCGATGCGCAACAGCACCATCGTCATGTCGTCGTGCTGGGCGGCCGAACCGACGAAGGCGTCCACGTCGCGCAGAATGCGCTCGTGCAGCGCGTCCGAGGAATCGGCGGCATCGTCGTCCTCGAGCAGCCGCGCGAGCCTTGCCTCGCCGAAGAGGTCGTCCTGTTCGTTCATCGCCTCGGTCACCCCGTCGGTGAACAGCACGGCCACGTCGCCGGGCTCCACCGCCATCTGGTGCTCCTCGAGCAGCTCGGTGAACTGCCTCTCGAGACCATGAAGCCCCAGCACCAGACCGTCGGGGAGCAGTATGCGCACCTTGCGCCGGCCGCCCTGCGCCGACGCGTGGATCAAGGGCGTGTGCCCCGCCCGGGCGTAGGTCAGGGTTCCCGCGTCCAGGTCGATCACGGCGTAGAGCATCGTGATGAAGCTGCGGCTGTCGAGCGCCCCGGAGAGAATGCGATTGGCCTCGATGAGAAGCTGCCGCGGCGATTCGTAGGTATGACCCAGGCTCAGCACGAGCCCCTTGAGCTCGGCCATGTAGAGCGCCGCCGAGGTGCCCTTGCCCGACACGTCCGCCACCAGCACGCCCAGCCGGCGCTCGCCGAGCCGGATGAAGTCGTAGTAGTCGCCGCCGATCTCGCGCGCCGGCCGACAGACGGCGGTCACCGACAGACCGGGCACCGACGTGGGATCGCGCGGCAGCAGCGACATCTGGATCTGGCGGGCGAGCCGCAGCTCGTTCTCCAGACGCTTCTTCTCCGCGGCCTGGTGCAGCAATCCCTCCACGCTGGCGGTCATCGCGTTGAACGACTCGGCGAGGTCACCCAACTGATCTCCCGACGTGACGCTTATCCGCTGCGTGAAATCGCCGCGACGAATGCGATCCGTCCCGATGGACAGGGCATGAATCGATCCCGTGATGGACCGCGCCAGAGCGAGCCCCATTACGAACGCCGCCAGCTCGATCACCAGAAAGAGGCCGCCGATGGCGGCCAGCAGCACGAGGAAGAAGTACCTGACGCTCGCCTCGTCGGCGCCGACCCGGGCGCCGAAGAACTGCTCCGAGAACGCGGCCGCCGGAACGCGGATGAACAGGTTGCCGGACTCCTCGCCGCCGGTGGCCCAGTCGAGCGGGTCGAGGAACACCACCCAGGCCAGCCCGTCGGCCGACGCCAGCCGGGCCGGATCCAGCGTGTCGTCCCCCGGCAGCGATGCGAACGAATCGATGTCGACGCCGGTGGCGGTCGCGATGCGTTCCTGCACGTACGTGTCCAACGGCACGTCGATCACGACGGCTCGCGCGTCAGCCCGCCCTACCCACGACACGGCGCGAACGGAGGGGGGCCATCGCGAGCCGACCGTCACGAGCCCCGCCAGCCCCTGTTCACCGACCCATTCAGGTATTCCGTCCGGACGCGGACCGCCGGACCACGGACCCGCCGACACGGGCCCGCCGGCCGCGACGGGGCGGAGCACCAGCGCCGAGGCGCCCGGGTAGTCCCCGTGCAGCTCCGGCCCCAACGGCTCGAGTGCGGCGGCGATCTCCATTCCGCTCGAGAGCCGCGCCGCGATCCCCGCCGCCGCGACCCGAACATCCGCGACTACCCCGTCGATCTCGCGCCGCACGGTCTCGGCGCTCGCCGAGAGCACCGACATCGCGCCGGCGACCGCGAAGAACGCCGCCACCAGCAGGACGGGCACGAAGCCGATGAAGACGTAGGAGAGGATCAGCTTCCGCCGGACGCGCCACAGGAGCCGCCTCCTGAGCCGTGCAACCGACTGCAGCAGCAGGTGACCCAGCCCGACCGCGAGCGCCAGCGACGCGGAGACATCCACCCAGGCGAGCAGCGAGCCGCCATCGGTGACGAAAGGCAGCAGCAGGATCTTGGCGAGCGCACCGGCCAGCAGAAACCGCCCCGGCCAGGACCGCGCCAGGGTACGAGGTAACGCCCGCAGCCGCTCTCGAACCATCCCGCGCCTACCGGAATCGTATCAGATGCCGCCGCGCGCTCGCGGTTTCGGCGCCGGCCCGCGGGCTGACCGCATGCGAAGCCCGGTACGGGCCAGCGCCCCGAAACGCCTCGCTGACTCGGCGTTTCGGCCCGTCCCCCCGCTCCAGGAGCCTGCGCCGCAGGAATCACCGCGTTGCGTTCTGCGGCGCAGGCTCCTAGAATGCCCGGCGCACCGGTGCGCCCCACCGCCATCTTCCATGCCGCACGGTCCTGCGCGAAGCGATGCATCGCCCGCTTCCCCACTGCGGGGCCGGTCGCTGGCCGTGCGCGCCGTCGCCGGGGGTGCGTTCATGGGGCTCGCCAACCTCGTGCCGGGCATCTCGGGCGGCACGATGCTCCTGGCCGTGGGCGTGTATCCGCAGTTCATCGGCGCCGTGGCCAAGGCGTCGACCTTTCGGTTCAATCCGACGGCCCTGCTGCTGCTCGCCTGCGTCGCCGGGGGCGCCGCCGGCGCGATAGCGGGCGGCGCAGGCGTGATCGGGACGCTCCTGGATGGATATCCGTCCGCCATGTACAGCCTGTTCATCGGATTGACGCTCGGCGGCGTCCCGATTCTGTGGCGCATGGTTCAGCCGCCGGATCGCCCGGTCATCGGCAGCGCGGCCGGCGCCATCGCCCTCATGGTGCTGCTCGCGGCGACGGATCCGGCGCGTGCCGCAGGCGGCGCGTCCTCGGATGCGGCCGCGTACGCCATGCTCGCCGTCGCCGGCTTCTCCGGCGGGGCGGCGATGATTCTGCCGGGCGTGTCCGGCGCCTATCTGCTGCTCCTGCTCGGCCAGTATCGTCCCATCGTCGACGCGGTTGCCGCCGCCGCGGCGGCGGCGCGAGCCGGAGACGCCGACATGGCGGCGGCGGCGCTCTTCGTGCTGTTGCCCGTGGCGGTCGGCGTGGGACTGGGCGTGGTATGCGTGAGCAATCTCGTCGAGCTGCTGCTCGACAGGTACCGGCGCACGACGCTCGGGTTTCTGCTCGGGCTGCTGCTGGGCTCCGTCGTCGGCCTGTGGCCCTTCGCGGGCGTTCCGTCCGCCGCGCAGGCCGCGGCCGGAGCCGTGCTGGCGCTGATCGGATTCGCGGTCTCCTGGACGATTTCGCGGCTCGGCCGCGCCACGTAGCGCGCCGAAATCCTCGCCGGCTCGGCGCTTCGGCGCAGACTCCCAGCCGCCTCAGGCGTTCCGGGTCGATTCGGCGACCCACGCGAGATAGGCCGGGTCGCCGTCGACGACGGGCACGACGACCAGCTCCGGCACCTCGGCGGGATGGAGCTCCCCCATTCGGTCCCGGAGGGCGGCGATGCGGTCGCGCGTCGTCTTGATCATGACGAGTTGCTCCTGATCCTCCTCGAGCGCCCCTCGCCACCGATACACGGAACGGACCGCAAGGTGCGCCGTCACACAGGCCGCAAGGCGCTCCTCGACCAGCACGCGCGCGAAGCCGCGTACGTCCCCTCCGGCAGGCCAGGTCGTCCAGGCCACCACCGCTTTCGAACCGTCCTCCGTCATCTCTCCACGATAATGCACGCTGCGGTGGGCGTCATCCGCTGCCCTGCGGACCGGGCCGCCGATGTGACGTCGGATCCGGCGGCGGGTCGAGTTGACCGCGCAGAAGCGATCATGCTATCTTATCGGCGTAGCAATTCTCTGGCGCGGGGTGGAGCAGTCCGGTAGCTCGTTGGGCTCATAACCCAAAGGTCGGGGGTTCAAATCCCCCCCCCGCTACCAATCTTCCGGGCCTCACGGGGACCTTCCCTCAATCGACAAACGAGAGCCGTCGTCGGCGCCACTCTTGTGCGGCGCCGGTTTTCTGATGTTATAGTGGGCACCGCCTCACCGGCGCGCGGCCGCGTCGGCACCGCCATGTCGTCCGAACGGCTCGAGGAAGGAGTCCGGTAATGAAGCTCGTCACCGCGATCATCAGGCCTCATGTAGTCGACGACGTGCGCGACACGTTGTCCCGTCTCGGCGTGACCGGTCTGACCGTGACCGAGGTGAAGGGTTTCGGCCGCCAGAAGGGACATACGGAGATGTACCGCGGCGCGGAGTACTCCATCGACTTCGTGCCCAAGGCGAAGCTCGAAGTCGTGATCGACGACGACAAGCTCGACGCCGTCGTCGAGGCGGTCAAGTCGGCGGCCCGCAGCGGCCAGATCGGCGACGGCAAGATCTTCGTCAGCGACATCGGGCAGGCGGTTCGCATCAGAACCGGCGAGATGGGCTCGGACGCGCTCTGACGTCATCCGCGCCGGTCCGGCGCGGGCTCCTGTTCGGAACGCGGCCGCACGCGCCGCTACACCCGTATTCCCGGTACCAGCCCCGAAGGACCAGACCATGACCCATCACATGACCAGGATCGCCTTCCTCGTTGCCGCCGCCCTCGTGCTGGCGCCGCGCCTCGCATGGGCGCAGGACACGCTGGATTCGGGCGACACCGCGTGGATGCTCACCTCGAGCGTGCTCGTGCTGTTCATGACCATCCCCGGCCTGTCGCTGTTCTACGCGGGGCTGGTCCGCGCCAAGAACGTCCTGTCGGTAATGATGCAGTGCTTCGCGATCGCCTGCATGGTCACGATCCTGTGGACCGTCTACGCGTACGGCCTCGCGTTCGGCGACGGCGGCGGACTGAACGCCTTCATCGGCTTCGGCAAGTTCTTCCTGTCGGACGTCGGCGTCGACACGGTGTCGGGCTCGATCCCGGAGTCCGTCTTCCAGATGTTCCAGTTGACCTTCGCCATCATCACGCCGGCGCTCATCGTCGGCGCGTTCGCCGAGCGCATGAAGTTCTCCACGATGATGGTCTTCATGGCGCTGTGGCTCACGATCGTCTACGCGCCGGTGGCCCATTGGGTGTGGGGCGGCGGCTGGCTGGGCGAGATGGGGGTTCTCGACTTCGCCGGCGGCACCGTCGTGCATATCAACGCCGGTATTGCCGCCCTCGTGCTGTGCCTCGTCA
The DNA here is from genome assembly GCA_011523485.1 of Acidobacteriota bacterium. Next base: position 11,943 of record WTGR01000304.1, on the reverse strand, counting down.
TAGGGCGGCGCAAGGGCCATCCCGGCACGCCGATGCCTCCCAACAGCCTCGTGCTCACCGTGGTGGGCGCCTCGATGCTCTGGGTCGGGTGGTTCGGGTTCAACGCCGGCAGCGAGCTGGCCGCGGACGGTGTGGCCGGCATGGCGATGGCGGTCACCCACATCGCGACGGCCACCGCCGGCTTCACCTGGATGCTGATCGAGTGGAGGAGCCACGGCAAGCCGAGCGTCCTGGGAATCGCCACCGGCGCGGTCGGCGGGCTCGTGGCAATCACTCCGGCCTCCGGAACCGTCGGTCCGATCGGGGCCTTGGCCATCGGCGCCGCGTCCGGGATCTTCTGCTATCTGGCCGCCGGCAGCCTGAAACGGTACTTCGGCTACGACGACTCGCTCGACGTGTTCGGCGTGCACGGCGTGGGCGGCTTCGTCGGCGCCATGCTGACGGGCGTCTTCACGGCCGAGGCCTTCGGCGGCGCGGGCCTCGAGAACGGGATCGGCACGCAGGTCTGGCTGCAGTTCGTCGGTGCGGCGGCCACGATCGCGTACAGCGGCGTGCTCACCTTCGTGCTGGCGAAGGCGCTCGACGCCACGATGGGACTGCGGGTGACCGCCGCCGAGGAGTCCGAGGGACTCGACATCGCACTCCACGACGAGACCGGCTTCCACCTGCACCTGTAGCCGCCGTCCACCCCGCCGAGCAGCGCGCGGGATCCCCCTCCGTGGGGGATCCCGTCGCAGGTCCTCGCCCGGCGCTCGCGGCCCGCGGCTTCGACGCCCGGCCCAGCCTGACTGGAAGTCTGCTCCGTTCTACGGCGCAGGCTATCGCCCCGCCTGCTCCACGCGCCGGGCAAGCGCCGCCGTGACGGCGTCTGTCGTCGCGTCGCCGCCAAGGTCGCGAGTGATTACGGCGCCCTCCGCGAGCTGCTCCTCGATCGCCCGCACCAGCGCCGCAGCCGTCGCCTCTTCTTCCAGGTGCTCGAGCATCATGGCGGCCGTCCAGACCTGTGCGACCGGATTGGCGATGCCCTGTCCCGCGATGTCCGGCGCGGACCCGTGAACGGGTTCGAACATCGACGGGGCCGTGCGCTCGGGATTCAGGTTGGCGCCCGGCGCGAGGCCGATGGAGCCGGCGATGGCGGGGCCGATGTCCGAGAGGATGTCGCCGAAGAGGTTGCTCGCGACGACCACGTCGAACCAGTCCGGATGCTGCACGAAGTGCGCCGACAGGATGTCGATGTGGTACTGGTCGGTGGTGACGTCGGGATACTCCCGCGACAGCGCCGCGAAGCGCTCGTCCCAGAACGGCATGCTGTGGATGATCCCGTTCGACTTGGTCGCGGAGGTGAGATGCCGCGCAGGACGGCGGCGGGCCAGCTCGAACGCGTAGCGCAGCACCCGGTCGATCCCGCGGCGGGTGAACACCGCCTGCTGCACCGCCATCTCGTCGTCGGTTCCCCGATAGAGCCGCCCGCCGATCTCCGAGTACTCTCCCTCGTTGTTCTCGCGTACGACCACGAAGTCGATCTCGTCCGGCCCGCGGTCCGCCAGCGGCGAGCGCACGCCGGGGAGCAGCCGCACGGGCCGCAGGTTGATGTACTGGCCGAACGCTCGCCGGATCGGAATGAGCAGTCCCCACAACGAGACGTGGTCGGGCACGCCGGGATATCCCACTGCGCCCAGGAAGATGGCGTCGTGGCGCCGCAACTGCTCGAGCCCGTCCTCCGGCATCATCTGCCCCGTCCGCGCATAGCGCTCACAGCCCCAGTCGAAGGACGTCCACCGGCAGTCGAAGCCGAAACGCCGGCCGGCCGCGTCGACCACCCGCATCGCCGCGGGAACCACCTCCTGCCCGATGCCGTCACCGGGAATCACCGCGATCGAATAGCTCGCCATCGGAATCTCTTCCCCTTTTCTCGCGCGGCCACCCGTCACCGTACGGCCGCGGCCGCACGCAACGCCGCGATCTCCTGCTCCCCGTACCCCGCCGCCGCGAGCACCTCGTCCGTATGCTGCCCGAGCAGCGGCGCCGGCCGGCCCGGCGTGAGCGGGGTGCCGGAGAGCTTGATCGGCGTGCCGAGCGTCGGCAGGGTCCCCAGCGTCGGATGCCGCGTCTCGACCACCATCTCCCGGGCCCGGACCTGCGGGTCCCGCATCACCTCGCGGTAGTCGTTGATCGGGCCGCACGGGATGTCGTGCCGCTCGAGGCGTTCCAACCAGTACTGCCGCGCATGCCGGGCCGTCACGGCCTCGATGAGCCCGGCCAGCTCCGCCCGGTGCGCGACGCGGGCCGAGTCGCTCTCGAAGCGCGCATCGTCCAGCCACTCGGGATGCCCCAGCAATTCCGCCAGACGCCGGAAGATCCGGTCGTTGGCGGCGCCGAGCGTGATGTAGCCGTCCGCGCAGCGCACGGCCTGGTAGGGTGCGCTCATGCGATGCGCCGAACCCAGCGGTCCCGGCACGACGCCACGCGAGAAGAGCTCGGTCGCCTCCCAGACCGACAGCGCCACGCCGGCGTCGACGAGCGACGTGTCGACGTGCTGTCCCTGCCCGGTCCGTTCCCGTGCCTGCAGCGCGGCGAGGATTCCGCAAGCGGCGAAGAGGCCGGCTCCCAGGTCGGTCAGCGGGACGCCGACCTTGACCGGCGGTCGATCCGGCTCGCCGGTCACCGACATCAACCCCGACACGCCCTGGGCGACCAGGTCGAACCCGCCCTTGTGCGACGCCGGCCCCGTCTGGCCGTAGCCGGAGATCGAGGCGTAGACGAGCCGCGGGTTCAACTCGCGCAGCGACCCGTGATCGAGGCCCAGCCGCCCCAGGACGCCCGGGCGGTAGTTCTCGATGAACACGTCCGCGCCGGCCGCCAGACGCCGCAGGACGTCCGGGCCGCCCGCGGCCTTCAGGTCGATCACGATGCCGCGCTTGCCGCGGTTGACCGCGTTGAACGAGGCGCTGTCGTTGCCGCTCGCCCCGGCCATCCGGCGCGACGAGTCGCCGGCCGGCGACTCGACCTTGATCACGTCGGCGCCCATGTCGCAAAGTAGCATTGCGCAGAACGGACCTGCCATGACCTGCGTGACGTCGAGCACGCGGATGTCCTGCAGCGCGCTCGTCATCGGTCCATCACCCGCCGCGCCTGGCCGCGGCCCAGGAGGTGCTCGTTTTGCCGACGCCGCACGTCGTCCTCGATCGCGACGGCCCCATCGCCACCGTCACGTTCAATCGCCCCGAGGCGCGCAACGCCATGACCTGGCCGATGTACGACGCCCTCGTCGAGTTCTGCGGCGCGCTCGAGAGCGACGCCGCGGTACGCGTCATCGTCCTGCGGGGCGCCGGCGGGAAGGCCTTCGTCGCGGGCACCGACATCGGGCAGTTCCGGACGTTCCATACCGAGGCGGACGGGGTGGCCTACGAGCACCGCATCGATGCGGTCGTCGATCGCCTCGAACGGGTCGCCAAGCCGACCATCGCGGCGATCGACGGCGTGACGACGGGGGGCGGCTGCGCGCTGGCCGCCGCCTGCGACCTGCGCGTATGCACCGACCGCTCCCGGTTCGGGGTGCCCATCGCCCGTACGCTCGGCAACTGCCTGTCGGCCGCGAATCATGCCCGCTTCCTGGATCTCGTCGGTCCGGCCCGGCTGAAGGAGATGCTCTACACCGGCCGGCTCTTCAGCGCCGAGGAAGCGGCCGCGGCCGGTCTCGTGAACCGGGTGGTGGAGCCGCACGACCTCGACGCGGTCGTGGGAGAATACGCCGAGACGATGGCCGCGAACGCCCCGCTGACCATCCGCGCCAGCAAGGAGATGATCCGTCGCGTGCAGAGTCACCGCCGTATCGAGGCGAGGCTCGGCCGCGACCTGATCGTGAGCTGCTACACGAGCGCCGACTTCCGCGAAGGTGTCCAGGCGTTCCTCGACAAACGCCCGCCGCGCTGGACGGGCCAGTGAGATTCTATCGTGAGGCTCGCAATGACGCAGTTCCCGACGAGACACCGGCGCATCGGCGATGCCGGCGGCCTGACCCGCAAGGCGTTCCTCGAAGCGGTGGGAGCGGCTGCCGCCGCCGCGTTGTGGCCCACCGCCCGCGCGCGCGCCCAGGAGGCGCCGGCACGAGACGCGCGCGCGCGCATCGCCCGCATCGTCCGCGAGTACGACAGTCAGGGCGACCATCGGACCGGTTCGCCCGTCGACGCCGAGAGCGGGCGCTGGCTGGCTGATCGGGTGGACGAAGCGGGCCTGGTTCCCGAGATCGAGTGGATGGGATTCTCCCGCATCGGCGTCCAGGCCGCCTACGTCGAGGTGGGCGATCGGTGGGCCGAAGGGGTGCCCCTCTTCGACGGCGGCTTCACGGACGCCGCCGGCGTGACCGGCGCGCTGGGCTCGCTCGACGGCGCCGGCACGATCGGGCTCGGCCACGTCGGCCCGCGCGCGGGAGCGGACTTTCTCGCCCACCGCCGCGCCACATCGCAGCGGGCGGTGGTGACGGTGACGGGCGGTGCCTCCAACGGCGTGCCCGAGGGACTCGCCCTGCTGAACGCGCCCGACTTCAAGGCGCCCTTCGGCCCGCCGGTGCTGCAGATCGCGAGCCGCCATCGCGCCTGGCTCACGGCCGCCGCCGCATCCGGCGCGACGGCAAGGGTGGTCGCCCACGTGACCCGGCGGCCGGAGGAGGTCTTCAACGTCACCGCGACCCTGCGCGGCAGAGAGCCTTCGCTGGCGCCCGTCTTCGTCATGACGCCGCGCAGCGGGTGGTGGACCTGCGCGTCCGAACGCGGCGGCGGCATCGCCGTCTGGATCGAGATGATCCGCGGCATGGCGGCGGCGCCGCTGCCGCGGCGCACGACGGTGTTCCTCGCGTCCACGGGACACGAGCTGGGCCACTACGGGCTGGAAGAGTTCCTGCGTACCCGGTCGCGCCTCGTCCGGAGTGCCGCCGCCTGGATCCACCTCGGTGCGAACTTCGGGGCCGCCGTCGGCGGCGATCCTCTGCTGCAGGCGTCGACGGCCGAATTGCAGGGCCGTGCGCAGGATGCGCTGCGGCAGGTCGGCGAGGTCCCGGCGCGACGCCGCCCCGCCGGCGAGGCGCCGAACGGAGAAGCACGGCACATTCACGCCGGCGGCGGGACCTACCTCTCGGTCGTCGGCGCGAACGGCTTGTTCCATCACCCCGCGGATCGGTGGCCGGACGCGGTCGACGTCGACCGCGTCGCACGCTACGCGCGCGCGTTCACCGACGTCGGGCTGCAGTTGGCCAACGCCTGACCGGAGTGGCGCTGCACGCGCCGTCTACCGCGCCGGAGCCCTTCTCCTGCCCCGTGCGACGGCGGCGAGCGCCTCGGCGACCAGCGCGGCAACGGCGGCAAGTCCGCTCCCGACCTCGCCATCGAGATGGAGTCGGAGCCAGCGCCGGCGCCGTGCCGCGAGCACCGCGCAGTCTCCGGCCGCCTGTGCGTCCTTCACCGTGCCGAACGTGAGCGCGCCGTCCGGGGCGGCCACGTCGATGACGTCCGTACAGGTGAGGATGAGGAACAGTCCGTCCGCGGGACCGCCCTTGTGCGCCTGTCCCGTCGAGTGCAGGAAGCGCGGCCCGAAACCGACGGTGGTCGCCGCCCCGGTCGCCGCGCGCACCTGGTGCCGCAGGTCTTCGAGAATCCGCCGATGCGGCTCGCACATCTCGAGATAGGCCAGCACGGCGAAGTAGCCGCCGGGACGCAGCCGGCGGATGTGCGCGGCGACCCACTGCACCAGCGGGGCCTCGGCGCCGACCGAACGCCGCAATGCCGCGGAGTACGGCCGCGCCGTATAGGCGCGGATGACGCCGCCGTCCCAGGCCAGCTCCGCCACGGGTCCCGCCGCCGCCGTGCGGCCGCTCCCCGGTCCCTGGCTCGTGATGGCGCGAGTCGCCACCTTGCTCGCTTCGACGTCCGGCTGATCGAAAGGGTGCACGCCGAGAACGGCTCCCGCCACCGCGGTGGCGAGCTCCCAGCGGAAACATTCCGCCGCCACGTCGTAACGGTCGCGCGCGTGCAGCCGGACCACCGGATGACCCGCCCGCGCCAGCCCGTCCAGCGCTCTCGCGCGCCCTTCGTCCGGTTCGTCCCCGAGCGCGGTCGACACGAACAGGCGATCGTCCCGGTACTTCGCCGGATCGTCCGGCCGCTCGCCGTCCACCGGGATGATTCCGACGCCGTCCTTGCCCGTCGACTCCGCCAGCAACTGCTCGATCCAGGCGCCGAGTCCATCCAGTCCGGGTGCGATCACGAGCGTCGTCTTGTTGCGGCCGGCACGGGCCGCAAGCCCGAGCCAAAGGCCGAGCTGAACACCGGGGTTGCTCGCTACGGGCGACTCGGAGCCGCAGGCTTCCGCCATGGCCCGCGCCCGGTCGAGCAGCGACCGCACGTCGATGCCGAGGAGCGCGGCCGGCAACAGCCCGAAGTACGACAGGGCGGAATACCGACCGCCGATGCTCGCCTCGCCGTGGAACACGGCGCGGAAGCCGCGTTCGGTTGCCAGGCGGTCGAGCGCCGATCCCGCATCGGTCACCGCCACGAACCGGGACCCGGCCGCCTCGCCGCCCGCACGTTGGCGCACGCGCTCGAAGAAGTGCGCGTGCAGCAGGCTGGTCTCGAGCGTGGTACCGGACTTGCTGGAGACCACGAAGAGCGTCCGATCGAGGTCGATTTGCGCCTCGAACCGCCTGAGCTGGGCCGGATCGGTCGAGTCCAGCACGCGCAGCTCGATGCCCCCGGCCCCCCCGAAGATGCGCTGCAGCATCTCGGGACAGAGGCTGGATCCCCCCATGCCGAGGAGCGCGGTGGAAACGAAGCCGTCCCGCCGCGCCTGATCGACGAAGGCTTCCAGCCTCCGCACCTCCGCCCCGTCCGGGGGGGGAACATCCAGCCAGCCCAGCCAGCGTCCCTCGTCGCGGCCGGTCCACACCGTGGGATCCCGCTGCCAGAGACGTCCGAGAAGTCCCGCCGGGGACCACGCCGCCGCCTCCTTCTCCACCGCCTCGCGCAGCGCCGGCGGCGCATCGACCTCGCCCGTGAGTTTCTTCTCGTTCACGCCCTCTCCACTCTTCCTTCTCCTGCCTGGCGGACCGGTCAACCGGCGACCGCATGCATGCGCTGCCGCAGATCCTCCGTGAGCCGCACCAGGCCGTCGCTGACGACGACCCGGTAGTCCGTCGGCTCTTCCAGCCGCAGCACCCCTGCCGGCAGCGCCTCGACCGCCCGCAGTGCGTGATCCCGGATCTCCTGCAGGGCAGGACCAGGTCGCAGGCGGCGTCCCCGACGCATGACCGGCGAGAGCAGGGCCCGCCCCTGCCCCGGCGGCGGTTCCCGATCTCTCGCCAGCACGTCGTGGGTCACGGCTCCACGATCCGCGACGCGCCACACCTGCTTCGGTCCGGGATACGTCCCCTTGCCGCGACTCAGCTTCAGTACCGGCTGCACGAGGCCGGCCCGGTCCACCTCGACCAGCTTGTACACGCCGCCGAGGGCGGGCGCGTCGGAGCAAGTGCTCAGCGCGGTGCCGACGCCGAAGATGTCGATCGGTGCGCCGTGCTTCGCCAACCCGGCGATGCGTCGCTCGTCGAGGTCGCCGCTCGCGAAAATCCTGGTCCCCTGCAGACCCGCCGCGTCGAGACGGGCCCGGATCGCCCGGCTCTCGGCGAGCAGGTCGCCGCTGTCCAGGCGCACGCCGAACGGAGCGAGCCCCGCCTCGGCGATGCGATCTACCGCACGCTCGCTGTCGTAGGTGTCGATGAGAAGCACCGTCCGATCGCCGTACATGTCGATGAAGCGGATGAACGCTTCCTTCTCCGAATCGTGGCTCATGATCCAGGAGTGGGCCATCGTGCCGGCCAGCGGCAGGCCGAACGCCAGACCTGCTTCGACGTCCGACGTCCCGCTGCAGCCGCCGATGAACGCCGCTCGGCCGGCGAGCGCACCCGCCTCGGCGCCATGGGCGCGGCGCGCGCCGAGCTCGAACACCGGGCGGCCGGCCGCCGCCCGGACCATGCGAGACGCGCGGCTCGCCACCGACGTCTGGAACAGGACCGTCGACAGCAGCGCCGTTTCGACGATCTGCCCCTCGATGAGAGGCGCCGTGACGCGGAGCAGCGGCTCGTTCGGAAATACCGGTTCGCCCTCGGCAACCGCCCAGACGTCGCCGGTAAAACGAAACCCTGGGAGGTAGTCGTCGAAGAAACCCGCCGGAGCCCGCCGGAGCTGCGGGATCTGCCGCAGGTACTCTATGTCCGCCTCCGTGAAACGCAGCCCTTCCAGATAGACGAGCGCCGGCTCGATTCCCGCCGCCAACAGGTACCCCCGGTTCCCGGGCAGGCTGCGGACCGACAGCTCGAAAGTCGCCCGAGGAGGCGCGCCCCCGCCGTAGTGGCCCGCCGCCATCGTCAACTCGTAGAGGTCGGTGGACAGCGCGCTCGGCATCAGGTTGTAATGTACCATTGCAATGTCGCCAGGCACCGCCGTCGCACTGCTCGTCGTGGACGTCCAGAACGACTTCTGCGCCGGCGGGACCCTGGCCGTTCCAGATGGCGATCGCGTGGTCGATCCCATCAACCGTTTGCTGGCCGCCCATTCCGCGGCGGGCGCGGCGATCTTCGCGACGCGCGACTGGCACCCCGTCGGATCGTCCCACTTCAGCGACCACGGCGGGAACTGGCCGGTGCACTGCGTCGCCGACACCCCCGGCGCCGCCTTTCATCCGCGGCTGCGGTTTCCCGCCGCGACGGTCGTCGTGAGCAAGGGACAGGCGCCCGACAGCGACGGGTACTCGGCCTTCGACGGCAGCCTGCCCGCGGGCGAACCCCTGGCACATGCTCTCGCAGAACACCACGTCGGCTGCCTGATCGTCTGCGGGCTGGCGACCGACTACTGCGTGCGAGCCTCGGTGCTCGACGCCCGCGCCCGCGGGCTCGATGTCCTCGTCGTGCGAGACGCCATCGCCGCAGTCGACCTGCGACCAGGCGACGGCGCCGCGGCGCTGCGGGAGATGGAGGCTTCCGGCGCCGGACTCGTCACCCTCGATCGGGCGCTGGCTCTCGCCGAAGACGACGCGGACCGCAACTGAGAGAGCGCGCCGCCATGCATCGCTGCATGAGGCGCGCTCTGGAAAGCCGGCCGGCCGGCACGGATCAGTTGCCGCGGATGGGAGACGGACCGCCCTCGAACGTCAGCATGTAGTCGCGAATCGCTTCCAGTTGCCGTGGTCCGTCGCTGTCGAGTTGCGGGTACGGCGACGCGGGGAAATCGGTCCAGAACATCGGCATGCGGGTTCCAGGCTGGATTTCCAACGGCGCCCGGAGCCAGTCGACTATCCAGTCCGGCTGCAGCCGCTCGCGCGCCATCCGCAGATCCGGCGCGAGATTGTCGGTCGGCTGATCGGCCGGAATCGTGTCCAGCACGTGACACTGCTGGCACCGGAGCAGATCGAACAGCTCCTCCCCTTCGCGCGGCACCGCCGCCGCCGACAAGGTGTCGTGGGTCCGGAATTCGCCGACCGTATCCGAGATGGCGCCGAAGTAGTCGATCACCCCGTTCCAATGCGCGTCGTCGAGTGCGAAGCTCGGCATCCGAACGTCGAGCCACGGGCGAATCGGGATGGGCCCCTGCAGGAAGGCATACATCCAGTCGGGTTTCACCTTGGCGCCTTGCGGCGTGAGCATCGGCGGGGCCAGCGACGGATCGTCCACGAGGGCCACGTAGTCGCCGCCGTCCTCCTCGATCTCGTGACATCCGATGCAGTTGCGACGCCGGACCAGGTTGCGGCCATCGCGCAGGGCGTCGTTCCGGGCCGAGCGCGGCGGCTTCGCGGCCAGCGGCTGCACGTCGCTCTGGAAGCTCATGATGGCGGTGGCGAAGAGCTTCGACTCTTCCTCGCTCATCTCGAAATCCGGCATCCGCAGCTTCTCGAGCGGCTGCAGCACGCGATTCCTGTCGAACGCACGCGGATCGCGCATCTTCTGCTTGAACCACTCCACCTTCGTATGCGGAATGTCGTGGACGAAGGCGAAGTCGAGCCGCGGCAGCAGTTTCGAGCCCTCTTCCGACAGCTCGATCCCGATCGGCTGGGCGCCCTCGAATCCCGCGATTTCGTGACAACTGTAGCAACCGTAGCGGCCAATCACGCGTTGTCCGAGGTCGACCCGCTGCTCGTCGAGCGACATGCCTTCGACGAGCTCCTCCGCCTCGGCGGTGGGCAGGATGGACCTCACGTAATCCAGCAGCACGGCGGTGACCTCGCCGTCGTCGTAGGTCGCTTCCGCTCCTCGTCCGTCCGGACCGGTGAGCGTGCTGAGATAGGTCGCGATGTCCGCCGCCTCGCGATTCGTCAGCCGGAGATCCGGCATGTACGTCTCGCTGCTGAAGTGCGCCGGGTCCCGCACCCAGTCGAAGAGCCACTCGTAGCTGGTCTTGTTGCCGATGTTCTGGAGCGGCTGCCCGAAGGTGCGCCGCGTGCCGGCGGCCAGGCGGTCCTGGTCCTCGGTGATGTGGCAGGCCAGGCAGCCGACGGACTCGACGAGCTCCTGTCCGCGCTCGGCGTTTCCGCGCGGCGGGAACAGCACCGCGTAATCGTGCTCCTCCGAGTTCGCGAACAGGTACGCGACCGCGGCGTCTATCTCGACCTCGTTGCGAACCGCGTCCTCCGGGCTGCTCGTGTTCGAGTTGTACCAGACGCGCGGCATCCACGTGCTCGGCTTGACCTCCCGTGGATCGCGAATCCACGAGGACACCCACTCGGGTGAGAGCTTCGAGCCGATTTTCGTGAGGTTCGGACCCGGCTTGCGCAGATCGGTGAAGCCCGTGGTCGTGTGGCAGGCGTAGCACCCGGCGCGCTCGTACAGGCCGTAGGCCAGGTTCAGGTTCTCCGCCTCGTCCACGTACACCGTCTCCGTGTGGCACTTCGCGCAGGACGCCTCGGTCATGTCGGTGGGCAGCATCGGGTAGTCCCACAAGTGGGGCACCGCCCAACCGTACTGCTCCTCCCAGGCCTGCATCTGCTCCTCGGTCTCGGGCGTGTGCGAGGAGTGAACGAAGCCGATCGACTGCCCCATCCCCTCGTGACACACGGTGCAGCCGGTGGTCGCCAGCGGATGCGGCGACGCGCTGCCGACGTACGTCTCCAGGCGCGGATGCGTCGTGTACGGCTGCGGGTACGCCTCGTAGCCCTCGCGGTCGATCGCGATGTGGCACGTCCGGCAGCGATCCATCTTCTGGAAGCGGATGAAGTTCAGCTCGTCGTGGACGTTCGGCGTAATCGTCTGCTGCACGGTCAGGCTCGGGGCCATGAAGTCGAGCAGCGGAGCGTTCAGCAGGTAGTCTCCGACGAAGTCGACCTGCAGGTCCTCGACCAGGGCGGCCAGCCGGGTCGCCTCCGCCGTCAGCTCGCGGATCTCGGCGTCCGCGGCCGCCACGCCGCCGGTGTACTCCCCGATCTGCGCGCGCAGATCGTCGCGCCGCGCAACCAGCTCTTCGACGCGCAAGCCCAGCTCGACCCAGCGGTCGTACATGTCGTCGATCTCGGGACGCACCTCCGCGGCTTCCTCCGGATGCTCTTCCTGCAGCTCCTCGTACGCGTACCGCTCGACGTCGTAGTCGGCCTTCAGGAAGTTGTACTGCTGGTTGGCGAGGTAGAAGTCCGCCTCGACGTCCGCCAACTGGCCCTCGAGCTCGGCCACCCGCTCGCCGTTGGCGGCGAGCTCCTGCTCGGCCGCGGCCCGCTCGGCGTTCAACTGCTGCAGGCGTTCCTGGTCGATGCCGGCCTGCGCCGCCTGGAGGCTCAGCGAGGTGACGTACCCCTCCAGCAGCACGAACTGCCGCTGGTAGCCCTTCCACTCGCGGTCGAAGTCGTCGAAGACCATCCAGATGGTCGTGAAGAACAGGAACAGGCTCGACGCCGCGAAGACGACGTTGAGGAAGTCGA